>JACCSC010000488.1 GCA_013813215.1 Geodermatophilaceae bacterium
CCGTCGGGGGTGCGCCGCAGGTCGATAGCCCCGTAATGCAGTCCGAGCCGGCGCATCAGCCGCAGTACCCGCTGCTGGACGAACTCGGGCAGCGGGTGGACCCGGATCGGAGCGTGCGCCGTGTCGACCCGGAAGTCGTACTCGTAACCGGATTCCCCGGCCCGGATCTCCGCCGGGAACACCCGGTCACCGACCACGGTCACCCGCACGTCGAGCCCGCCCGGGATGAACTCCTGGAAGATCACCGGCGCGAAGCGGACGGTGTCCATCAGCTCCAGATCGCAGTCCCTGACCGGCCGGGTCTCCCGCCAGGTCTGCGGCGTGGCGCTGAACGACTTGAAGATCACCGTGCTGTCCTGGCCCGCGACGAAGTCGCGAGCCCGCTGCGGACTGTTCGTCATGCAGGTGCTCGGCACCCGCAGGCCGAGTTCCGCGGCCACCTGCAGCTGCCACATCTTGCGGGAGGCCGCCTCGTCCCGGTCCGGGTCGTTGATCCAATCCGCCGACAGGCACGACCACAGGCCGGCGATCGCCGCCGCGCACTCCCCGTGGGCGAAGCCGCGGTCCTGCGCGCCGGTCACCTCCTCGTGCAGGCGGAACGGCTGCGGCCGGCGCCACCACAGCACCCCGACGTCGGCCAGGTCCGTCGCCCGCCCCTCCGACACCCACTCGGCGCGCCACGGGCCACCGGGCTCCTGGTAGGTCGTCAGCGCGGTCTCGGCCGGAAACCGGGAGGTGTCCAGCAGGAGGTGCTCGGCCCCGAACGTGTCGAGGCCGCGCCGGACGGCCTGCGCGTGCAGGTCGTCGGGAAAGGAGACGATGCCGATCATGGCGCTCAGGCCGACGCGGTCGACAGCGCGGCGAGGGTGCCGTGCACAGCCTGCAGAGCGGTGAGTACGGCGGCTTGGGCCGCGATCACCTCGGCCAACTGGGCCATCAATGCCTCACCCACCGACGCTTCGGCGCTCTCGCCGCCGACCGGCGTGAACGGGCCGGCCTGGACGAACGGGCGGTGCGCCGCGGCGGCCACCACGCCGCGCAGGACGACGGGGTCGAAGAGGATCGAGCTGGGATCGAAGATGTGCTCGACCTTGGTGAGGTTCGGGTCGTCACCGCTGCCGAAGGTGCCGAAGTCCCCGGCCAACGACGTGCCGAAGTCCCCGGCGAGCTTGGTGCCGAGGACGTCGAACAGTCCGGTGTCCGCCGCCTTGACCGTGCCCAGCAGATCGTCGGCCAACGGCGTACCCAGGTTGTCCAGCGCGTGGATGGTGTCCGAGGCGTGCAGCGTGTGGTGCAGGTCCAAGGCCAGCTTCGTCGCGAACGAGTCCGCCGCCTGCGCCGTCTGCGAACCAGACGGCAGCGCCTGCAGCGTCGGGGACACGGCCCGGATGGCCGCGATGGCCACGCCGGAGTTGCTGCCCGTACCGGCGGAGTTGCAGCCACCGTTGGTGTGTACGCCGATGACCGCGCCGCTCGGGCTCTGGGCGATGCCCGATCCGCTGTTGCCGCCGAGGGTGTCGATGTCGTTGTAGCGCACCGTGCTGCCCGAGACCTGGGTCAACGGCCCGGCCTCGATCCGCTTCGGCTGACCGGCGGGATGGCCGATGATCGCGATCATGTCGCCGACGGCGGCGTTGCTCGTCGCCACCTCGGTGAAGCCGTAGATGCTGCCGGGGTTGCCGCCGACACGGCACAGGGCCATGTCCAGCCCGCCTAGCCGGTACTCGATCAGCTGGGTGATCGGGAACTGCTGTTCGGCCCGCAGGACACCGCTGCCGTCGACCTGGTACTCGAAGTTCAGGTGCATGTTCTGCGCGACCTGCTGTGGTGAGATCGCCGTGGACGTGCCGTTCTGCCGCGGGATGGTCCAGCCGTTGGGGTCCTGGTCGAACAGGTGCCCGCAGGTGAGGAACAGGTCCGGGCCGATCATCGTGCCGCTGCCCCAGCGGACGCCGTTGACGTCACCGGGGTTGGTGAAGACGCTGCCCAGGTCGGCGTTCCACGCGACCTGGGCCACGGGCAGCTGGTGGACGTCGACGAAGCCGGTCGTGACGCCGAGCGATCCGTCGTACTGCTCCACGGGCTGGGAGTCGTCGCTGACGCCGCAGATGGACTCCAGGATCACCGAGTACTCCGGGCCGGCGCCGTTGTCGACCGCCTCGGTGAACGCCATCGTGTCCAGCCGCGGCGGATAAAGGGCATTGTCGAACGCTGTGTTGGCGGGCGCCGCGGATTCGGCGGTAGAACGGCGGCGGGTGGTGCTCTTGCGCGGTTTGGTCGAGCTGGCCATCGCGGGCTCCTGGGTAGCGTCGGCAGCGGACCACCCGCTGACCGGTTGCTACTTCAGAGCGCGGACCGGCTCGCCAGATACATGCCGCTTACGGCGTGAGGTCCTTGACGACGCGGGCCGGGTTGCCGACCGCAACGACGTACGGCGGCAGGTCCTTGACCACCACGGCGCCGGCGCCGACAACCGTGTTCGCCCCGATGCTCACCCCGGGCAGCACGATCACCCCGCCGCCCAGCCAGACGTTGTCGCCGATCGTGATCGGCTCGGCGGCCTCCCATTTGGCGCGGCGCGGGTCCGGGTCGATCGGGTGCGTGGGCGTGAGGAGCTGGACGTTGGGTCCGATCTGGACGTCGTCGCCGATCATGATCCGGGCGACGTCAGCCGCGATCAGCCCCCAGTTGGCGAAGGTCCGTGCTCCGACGGTGATCTGGTAGCCGTAGTCGACCTGCAGTGGCGGCCGGATCTCGCTGTCCGGTCCGAAGCGTCCGAGCAGGTCGGTGAGCAGCCGACGGCGGCGTGGCCCGTCGGTAACCGACGTTGCGTTGAACTCGCGGGTCAGCTCGAGGGCCCGGATGCTGTCGGCAGCGAGTTCCGGATCGTCGGCGATGTAGAGCTCGCCGGCCAGCATGCGCTCGCGCATCGAAGGGCGGTCGTCAGTCATGCCGTCAACGTAGGTCGCGGCCAGGATGCGTTCCTGCCATCCGGGCGGGCTTGACGGCCAGCACCGGGCACGGCGCCTCCATCAGCAACCGCTGGGCCACGCTGCCCATCAGCATCTTGCCGACGGGTGTGCGGTGGCGCAGCCCGATCACCAGCAGCTCGGCGTCCACCTCTCGCACCACGTCCAGCACTTGTTCGGCGACGTCTGGGCCCACGCTCTGCCGTACCTCGTGCTCGACGCCGGCGAGCCGCGACTCCAGGGCGTCCAGCGCGGACCGACTCGCGAATCTCGGGTCGACCAGCGCATCACCGCGGCTCGTGTTGACCACGACCAGCCGGGCACCACGCCGCCGGGCCTCTTGGACGCCGGCGTCGATCGCCGCCTCGCCGTACTGGTTCGG
>JACCSC010000480.1 GCA_013813215.1 Geodermatophilaceae bacterium
GCCGACGACCGAGCCGCCGACGACCGAGCCGCCGACGACCGAGCCGCCGACGACCGAGCCGCCGACGACCGAGCCGCCGACGACCGAACCGACAACCGCGCCGACGCCCTCCGAGTCCCCAACGGGCGGTACGGAGACCTCCACGTCGGCGACCCCGACCCCGACCCCGACCTGAGGGTGGCCACACCGCCGCTTTGACCCCGTTCCGGACCTGCGGGTATCGTGGTCGGCTGGTGCCTGGCGCGTTCGCGCCCGCGGCACATCCACCAGCTTCGACATGAAAAGGCAGTTGCGTGCGCACGTACAGCCCGAAGCCCGGCGAGATCACCCGGCACTGGCACGTCATCGACGCTACCGACGTGGTCCTCGGCCGGCTGGCGAGCCAGACCGCGATCCTGCTCCGCGGCAAGCACAAGCCGCAGTTCGCCCCCCACGTGGACACCGGTGACTTCGTCGTCATCGTCAACGCGGCCAAGGTCGCGCTGACCGGCAACAAGCGGCAGACCAAGATGGTGTACCGGCACTCCGGCTACCCCGGCGGGCTGACCCAACGCACCGTCGGCGAGCTGCTGGACAGCCGGCCGGAGCGGGTCGTGGAGACCGCGGTCAAGGGGATGCTCCCGCACAACAGCCTGGGCCGGAAGATGCTGTCCAAGCTGAAGGTGTACTCGGGCCCCGAGCACCCGCACCTGGCGCAGAAGCCCGCCCCGTACGGGATCACCCAGGTCGCGCAGTGAGCGGGCCGGCAGAGGAAAGGCGCACTGTGAGCCTCAGTACCGACCTGGCGGCCCGCCCGGTCCAGACCGTCGGCCGCCGCAAGCAGGCCATCGTGCGGGTCCGGCTCTCGCCCGGTACCGGCGAGTTCCTGCTCAACGGTCGCACCATCGAGCAGTACTTCCCGAACAAGGTCCACCAGCAGCTCATCCGTGAGCCGTTCGTGACCCTGGAGCGGGCCGACCAGTACAACGTCTTCGCGCGGCTGCACGGCGGCGGCGTGAGCGGTCAGGCCGGCGCGCTGCGCCTGGCGATCGCCCGGGCCCTGATCGAGGTCGACTCCGAGGACCGTCCGGCGCTGAAGAAGGCAGGCTTCCTCACCCGCGACCCGCGGGCCAAGGAGCGCAAGAAGTACGGCCTGAAGAAGGCCCGCAAGGCGCCGCAGTACTCCAAGCGCTAAGCCCTGCATGGCCCGCCTGTTCGGCACCGACGGCGTACGAGGACTGGCCAACGGGGATCTGACACCCGAGCTGGCCACGGCCATCGCCGCCGCCGCGGCGCGGGTGCTGGTCGAGGCCGACGCCACCCATCGACCGGTGGCGGTCGTCGGTCGGGACACCCGCGCCAGCGGCGAGATGCTCGAGGCGGCCGTCGTGGCCGGGCTGACCAGCGCCGGTGCGGACGTCCTGGTGGCCGGCGTGCTACCGACGCCCGCGCTGGCCTTCCTCACCGACCGGGTAGGCGCCGACGTCGGGATCATGCTCTCGGCCAGCCACAATCCGATGCCGGACAACGGCATCAAGCTGTTCGCCCGCGGCGGGCACAAGTTGCCCGACACCGTCGAGGACCGCATCCAGGCGACCCTGCGCCGACCGTTCACGCGGCCGACCGGCGCCGGCGTGGGGCGCGTTCGCCCCCTGCCGGAAGGCCGGGCGCAATACGCCGAGCACCTGCTGGGCGCGGTACCGGTCCCGTTGGACGGGCTCCGGGTGGTCGTGGACTGCGCGCACGGGGCGGCGTACGAGGTGGCGCCGGAGACCTACCGGCGGGCCGGTGCCGACGTGACGGCGATCGGGGCGGCCCCGGACGGGCTCAACATCAACGACGGCTGCGGGTCGACCCACCTCGCCCCGCTGATCCGCACCGTGCTGGCCACCGGGGCCGACCTCGGCGTGGCGCACGATGGCGACGCGGATCGCTGCCTGGCGGTGGATCACGCGGGCCGAGAGGTCGACGGCGACGCGATCCTGGCCATCTGCGCGCTCGCGCTGCACGACAGCGGCAGGCTGAAGGGGGACACCGTGGTGGCCACGGTGATGAGCAACCTCGGCCTGCATCACGCCATGCGGGCCGCCGGGATCACGCTGCGAACCACTCCGGTCGGGGACCGCTACGTCCTGGAGCAGCTCAACCGGGACGGGCTGTCGCTGGGTGGCGAGCAGAGCGGGCACATGATCTTCCGGGAGCACGCGACCACCGGCGACGGGCTGCTGACCGCCCTGGCCCTGATGTCCCGGATGCGGGCCACGGGCAAAGGTCTGGCCGAGTTGGCCACCGTGCTGCGCCGGCTGCCGCAGGTGCTGGTCAACGTCAAGGTGAGCGACAAGCTCGCCGTCGCGTCCTCGGAGGAGGTGGCCGAGGCGGTGAACTCCGCGCAGGACGAACTCGGCGACTCCGGGCGCATCCTGCTGCGGCCCTCGGGGACCGAACATCTGGTCCGGGTGATGGTCGAGGCACCGACCCAGCAGCAGGCCGACGAGATCGCGCATCGGCTGGCCGCGGTCGTCTCGGCGTCCTGACTAGCCGACAGTCGCGTTGGCGACGGGAGCGGCGAAGCTGCGACACCAGATCAACACGGTCTGCGGTCCGTCGGCCGTCGTACCCGCCGGTACGTCGTAATTCTGATCGCCCCGGTTGCCCTTCAGCTCGCCGAGGAAGACGCCGTCGCCGGGAGCGCGCTGGTCCGGACCTGGCACGAGGTACACGACGTAGTCCGGCCCGTTCTCCACGTCCAAGGCCTCGAAGCGGACCAGCAGCTCCTCGGCGGTGATCTCGATCAGTCGCGCCGTACCCGTCGCCTGGTAGTCCAGCGAGACCAGTCCCGCCGAGCCCAGGTCGACCGGTCCCGTGCTGGTGGCCGAGGTGACCTCGGTCGTGGGCGACGCGGTGACCTCGGGCGGCGTAGTCAGCGCCGGAGTCGCGGTACCGGCGGATGGCGCGGTGGCGACCGGCAACCCGACCGGCGCGGTGTCGGTGACCTCCACGTCGCGGAAGGCGGGCAGGAAGCCCCACACCAGGGCGACGATCACCGGTACCAGGCCGACCAGCCGGCCGAGGGTCGGCCGGTGCAGCCGGCGGCCGACGAGCCAGTTGAGCCCGATGGACAGCCCAGCCACCAACGCGATGAACGCCCAGGCGAGCGGGTTCTTCGCGGTCACGGCCAGCGTCTCGGGGCTGGCCACGGCCAGCGCCACGAACAACACGACCACGACGGCCAGCGGACCCCAGCGCAACCAGGGAGACGCGGTCGAGGCCATCTGGCCAGCCTAGGTGTGTCCGACGTCTCGTCGGCCTCGCCCACCTTTCGCGTTCATGACGGAACGCGGGGCGCGGCTACCCTGAGCCCTATGTGCGGAATCGTCGGGTACGTCGGCCCGCAGCAGGCGCTCGACGTCGTGGTCGAGGGACTGCGGCGGCTGGAGTACCGCGGCTACGACTCGGCCGGCGTGGCCCTGGTGACCGCCGACGGGCTGGCCACCGACAAGCGGGCCGGCAAGCTGGCGAACCTGGACAAGGCGCTGGCCGAGAACCCGCCGCCGCCGGCGACCAGCGGCATCGGCCACACCCGGTGGGCCACCCACGGCGCCCCGAACGACGTCAACGCCCACCCGCACCTGAGCCGCGGCGGCGAAGTCGCCTTGGTGCACAACGGGATCATCGAGAACTTCGCCGAGCTGCGCGACGAGCTGGAGCGCTCGGGGACCGAGCTGGTCTCCGAGACCGACACCGAGGTCGCCGCCCACCTGCTGCAGCGGGCCTACGACGCGCTCCCGGCCGGTCAGGGACGGCTGGCCGAGGCGATGCGGGAGGTGTGCCGCCGGCTGGAGGGCGCTTTCACCCTCGTCGCCGTCCACCGGGACGAGCCGGACACCGTCGTCGGCGCCCGGCGGAACAGCCCGCTGGTCGCCGGCGTCGGTACGGCGGAGTTCTTCCTTGCCAGCGACGTGGCGGCGTTCATCGCCCACACCCGCGAGGCGTTGGAACTCGGCGAGGACCAGGTAGTCGAGATCGACCGGGAGCGCGGGATCACGGTGACCGGGTTCGACGGCCGGCCCGCGCAGGCACGGGAGTACCACGTCGACTGGGACGCCAGCGCGGCCGAGAAGGGCGGTTACGCGTGGTTCATGCTCAAGGAGATCGCCGAGCAGCCCGCCGCTGTCGCCGACACGCTGCGCGGCCGGCTCACCGACGGCGGGGAGATCGTGCTCGACGAGGTGCGGCTGTCCGACGAGGACCTGCGCGACGTCGACAAGATCTTCGTGATCGCCTGCGGTACGGCGTACCACGCGGGGCTGGTCGCCAAGTACGCCATCGAGCACTGGACCCGGATCCCGTGCGAAGTGGAGCTGGCCAGCGAGTTCCGCTACCGCGCCCCCGTGCTCACCCGGTCCACCCTCGTCGTGGCGATCAGCCAGTCCGGCGAGACGATGGACACCCTGCAGGCGATCCGGCACGCCCGCGGCCAGCGCGCCCGGGTGCTGTCGATCTGCAACACCAACGGCTCGACGATGCCGCGCGAGTCCGACGCCGTGCTCTACACCCGGGCCGGGCCGGAGATCGCGGTCGCCTCAACCAAGGGGTATCTCACCCAGCTCGCCGCTTGCTACCTGGTCGGCCTGTACCTGGCCCGGGTGCGGGGCGTGATGTACGGCGACGAGGTCAGCGCGATCGTCGAGCAGCTGCGCCGCACCCCGCGGCTCATCGAGCGGACGCTGGCCCGGATGGACGCCGTACGTGCCCTCGGCCGCGACCTCGCCACCGCGCCGACGGTGCTGTTCCTGGGCCGGCACGTCGGATACCCGGTCGCCCTGGAGGGGGCGCTGAAGCTCAAGGAGCTGGCCTACATCCACGCCGAGGGGTTCGCCGGCGGCGAGCTCAAGCACGGGCCGATCGCCCTGATCGACGACGGCACGCCCGTCGTGGTCGTCGTACCGTCCCCACGCGGGCGCAACGTCCTGCACGGCAAGGTGGTCAGCAACATCCAGGAGGTCCGGGCCCGCGGCGCGCGCATGATCGTCGTGGCCGAGGACGGGGACACCGCCGTCGAGCCGTACGCCGACGAGGTGATCCGGGTGCCCCAGGTACCGACCCTGCTGGCCCCGCTCGTGACCAGCGTGCCCCTGCAGGTACTCGCTTGCGCGATCGCCGACGCCCGGGGCAACGACGTCGACCAGCCGCGGAACCTGGCCAAGTCCGTGACGGTGGAGTAGTCGCTGCATGATCGTCGGTGTGGGCATCGACGTCGTACCGATCGAGCGGTTCGCCGCCGCCCTGACGCGTACCCGCGGGCTAGCGGACCGGCTGTTCACCGCGGCAGAGCAGCTCACCGGCACCGGGCACCCGCGCTCGGCGGAGTCGCTGGCCGCGCGGTTCGCGGCCAAGGAGGCGCTGGCCAAGGCGCTCGGCGCGCCCGGGCACCTGCTGTGGCACGACGCGCAGGTCAGGGTGGACGAGCACGGCCAGCCGCACCTGGACATCACCGGCACGGTGGCGGCCCGCGCCGCCGCCCTCGGCGTCGAGCGGGTGCATGTGTCGCTGTCACACGACGGCGGGATCGCCTCGGCCGTCGTGGTGGCCGAGGCGTGATTCCCGTCTGGTCGGTCGCGCAGATCCGAGCCGCCGAGGCCGCGGTGATCGCCGAGGTGGGCGAGGCCGCTGTGATGCAGCGGGCGGCGTACGGCCTGGCCGTGCACTGCTCCCGCGTCCTGGGCCGGCCTTATGGCGCGCGAGTGGTGCTGCTGGTCGGGGCCGGCAACAACGGCGGGGACGCGTTGTACGCCGGGGTGGAGCTCCTCCGTCGCGGCGCCGCAGTGCACGCCGTGCTGCTGAACCCGGAACGGGTGCACGTCCGCGGTGTGCTCGCCCTGGTGAGGGCGGGTGGTACGACGGGCTCGGCGTCCGTGGCGCGCTCCCGGTTGGACGGGGCGGATCTGGTCGTCGACGGCATCATCGGGATCGGCGGCCGCGGTGCCCTGCGGGCCCCGGCCGAGGATCTGGTGCCGGGTCTGGCCACGCCCGTCGTCGCGGTCGACGTGCCCAGCGGGGTGGACGCGGACACCGGCAACCGCGCGGGGGCGGCGGTGCGGGCGCACTCGACGGTGACCTTCGGCGGGTACAAGCCGGGCCTGCTCGTGGGGGCGGGGCCGGCCGCGGCGGGGCACGTCCGGCTGGTCGACCTCGGCCTGGCCCCGTACCTGCGCGATCCGGTGGCCGGGGTGCTCGAGCCGGGGGACGTCGCGGCCCTGCTGCCGGTGCCGGGGGCGGGGGAGGACAAGTACTCCCGCGGCGTGGTCGGCGTCGTGTCGGGTTCGGCGGCGTACGAGGGCGCGGC
>JACCSC010000495.1 GCA_013813215.1 Geodermatophilaceae bacterium
CCGAACATGGTCAGCTGGAACAGCCCGATGGAGCGCTTCAGGTCGCCGTGCCCGCGCGCGGCGCCGACGTCTTCCAGGGGAGTACGCCGGAACATCCTGGTCTTGAGCGTCGGCCGAGCCTCGGTCACCCGTGTCTCCCGCCCTCGCGCCCACCGATGGCGGTTCCCTCGGTGCGCGTGCGGCGAGCGTCCCGCTTCGGGTCAGGCGGCGTCAATCAGCCGGCGAAGGGGTCAATCGTCGTCACGGTCGTCGTCACGGTCGTCGTCGTCGTCGTCGTCATCCCCGCCGCCGGGGACCGGAAGCGGCGGCGGCGGCGCGGCGGGTGTCGTCGGTGCGGCGCTCGTCTCCGGGGTGGCCGCTGGCGCCGAGGTGGACGTCGCGGCAGCAGCGGAGGTGTCCTCCGGCAGGATCTGCCTGGAGTCTCCCGGCTGGTCGCCGCCGGAGCCGGCGGCGAGGGCGGCGGCGATCGGGAGGCCGGCGACAATGGCGGCGGTGGCGAGCGCGAGGGCATGACGCATGGTCCTGTTCTCCCAGATTGCTGGCGCACAACGCCAGTGGACGTCGGTACTACGACTGGTCCGAGCCTCCTAGTGTCGCGTGTCGTATGTGACTTTACGTTGATGGGTTGAGACGATGGGTTGTGCCGATCGCTGCCGCCTTGCCGGTGTCCGAGCAGGATCGGGTGCGGCTGCGGTCGTGGACTCGGGCGTCGGGGCTGCGAGCTGGTTTAGCGCAGCGGGCGCGGATCGTGCTGCTGGCTGCTGACGGGCTGCCGAATGCCGAGATCGCCGCGCGGGTGGGGGTGAGCCGGCCGACGGTGAACCTTTGGCGGGACCGGTACCGCGGCGGCGGGATGGCCGCCCTGGAGGATCGGCCGCGGCCGGGTCGCCCACGCCGGGTCGATCAGGCGCAGGTCATGGTGGAGACCCTGACCCCGCCGCCGGCGAAGCTGGGGGTGACGCACTGGTCGAGCCGGCTGCTGGCCGACCAGCTCGGCGTCGGCAATGCCACCATCGCCCGGGTCTGGCGGGAGTGGAAGTTGCAGCCGTGGCGGGTCCAGACGTTCAAGTTCTCCACGGACCCGGAGCTGGAGGCCAAGGTCCGCGACGTCGTCGGGTTGTATCTGAACCCGCCCGAGAACGCCGTGGTGCTCTCGATCGATGAGAAGAGCCAGGTCCAGGCGTTGGACCGCACGGCGCCGATCCTGCCGATGCGACCCGGTCTACCCGAACGGCAAACCCACGACTACCTCCGCAACGGCACCACCACGCTGTTCGCCGCCTTGGAGGTTGCCACCGGGCGGGTCGTGGACGCCTGCTACCCGCGGCACCGCCACCAGGAGTTCCTGCGCTTCCTCAAGCAGGTGGCCAAGGCCTATCCGCGGGTGCGCCTGCACATCGTCTGCGACAACTACGCCACCCACGAGCACCCGGCCGTCAAGGCGTGGCTGGCCCGCAACCCGCGGATCCAGTTGCACTTCACCCCCACCTCCGGGTCCTGGCTGAACCTGGTCGAGATCTTCTTCGGGATCATCACCGGCCAGGCCATCCGCCGCGGCACCTTCGGCTCCGTCCGCGACCTCATCACCGCGATCCGCGCCTTCATCGACGGCTGGAACGACCGCTGCCAGCCCTTCGTCTGGACCAAAGACGCGGACACCATCCTGACCAAAGCCAAACGTAAACCTACTTCAGACACGCGACACTAGGTTCGACGGACTTCGGCGCCGTGCACCGCAGCCTGGGTACGACGCTGCGTGCCCAGCTTGGCGAGCAGACCGGAGACGTAGTTCTTGACCGTCTTCTCCGCGAGGAACAGGCGCTCGCCGATTTCCCGGTTGGTCAGCCCGTCGCTGATCAAGGCGAGAACTTCGCGCTCGCGCTCGGACAACGACGCGAGACGCTCGTCCTGCGCCGTTCCCTCGCGCAGTCTGGTCAGCAGCCGTCCGGTGACGGCCGGATCGAGCAGCGACTTGCCCGCCGCGACCTGCCGGATCGCATCGACGAGTGAGCTTCCCCGCATCTCCTTGGGTGGTCACCCCATTCGCTCATCGCGGGTTCCCAGACCGGACTCGCGCCGGCGCTGACGGCTCGGGCGAAGTACGCGTCGACCTCCGCTGCCTGCTCGACGCTGACGTACAAGCCGAAGCCGACCGTGTCGCCCTTGGGCTGCGGCCGGTCGTACTGGTCGTAGTCGGAGAAGACGACGACGGCGACGTCGCCGAGGCGAAGTTCGGAGTGGGCGATGCCGCCCTGCTCGTCGGGCACCTGCATGGTCGTGGTGAAGCCGAACGCCTCCTCCAGGAAGCGGAGGGCAGCGGGGGCGTCGCGGTAGGCGAGGTAGCTGTGCAGGGCCACGGGGCGGGTGCTGGTCTCGGTCATGAACACAGCCTGCCGCGGGTAGCGGTCAGGTTCTGTCCTGTACCTGGATCACACCGCCTGGACGACATCGAGCGGCTGGTGACGGTGGGCAGGGGCGGGGTCGAACCGCCGACCTTCCGCTTTTCAGGCGGACGCTCGTACCGACTGAGCTACCTGCCCCGGAGGGAAGTGGCGACCCTGACGGGACTCGAACCCGCGACCTTCGCCGTGACAGGGCGACGCGCTAACCAGCTGCGCTACAGGGCCTTGCTGATGCGACCGGCTGGCGCCGGCCACCGTGCTCTGTGCAGATCGTACGTGCCCCCAACGGGATTCGAACCCGTGCTACCGCCTTGAAAGGGCGGGGTCCTGGGCCGCTAGACGATGGGGACCCAGCGCCTCGAGGGCGGACCGAGCATACGGGACGCCGCTGGCGGCGGCCAACGGGCTACTCCTCGGCCGCCTCTTCGCTGGGCAGGTCGACGACGGTGCGCACGATGATCACCTCGGTCTCGCCCAACCCGCCGAGGGTGATGTCGTCGTAGGCCTGCAGTTCACCGGAGAACCGGTCCAGATAGAGGACGGTGCAGGTCAGCGACGTGGGTTCCTCGCCTTCCAGTCCGCGCAGTCCCGCGCCGCCGGTGGAGCCCTGGACGAGTACGAGCGTCCCGTCCTCCAGGACCTCGCTGCTGCGTTCGTGCTTGTGTCCGGCCAGCACGAGCTGCACCGCGCCGTCCAGCGGCTCGGCCGACAGCGGGTCGTGGACCAGGGCAATGTCCGGAGGTTGCTCGAGGCCCTGGATGAACTCGCGGAGCTGCTCGCCGGTGTCGGTGACCACGTCGTCGGCGGCGTCGTCGTCGCGGGTGGACTTGTCGGGGGTGAAGCGCGGGTCGCCGATGCCGGCGATGTCGATGTCGAGGACCTCGGTCGCGTCCTCGTCGAGAACGACGGCGTTCGGCTGGGCGGCGACGGCGGCCTGGGTTGCGGCCGAGTCGTGGTTGCCGCGGACGAAAACGTAGGGCACGCCCAGTTCGCCGATGCCGGCGACGTACTGCTCCTCCGGTTCGCTGCCGAAATCGGTGATGTCCCCGGTGTCGAGGGCGGCATCGACCTCGAACTGCTCGGCCACCGACCCGATCAGGTCGAAGGCCGTCGGATTGAGGTGCAGGTCCGAGACGTGCAGGAGGCGGACCGTAGCTGCGCCGGTGGAGAACGTGGGGAGGGTCTGTACGGCGGCGTACAGGCCGCTGACGTTGGTGACGAGCTTGGCCAGGGAACGGCGGTAGTCCTCGAAGCGAGTGGCGAGGTCGGTCGCGCTGCCGATCAGCGCCGGGGCGTTCTCGAGCAGGCCGGTGTATGTCGGGCGGGCCAACGCGTCGGACCGAAAGGTCGCCCGTGCTAAGCCCGCCGTTCCGGCGATCAGGACCAGGGACAATCCGGCGGCGATGAACGGCTCCCGGGTGCGGCGGTAGACCAACACGCTCAAGAGGGTGGAGCCGACCACGGCCGCGATGCCGCTGCGCAGGAGCAAGGTGAAAGCCGCCGCCTGCAGGTCGGCCGCGACCTCGTCGCCGATGCCCTCGAGTGCGCTGGGGTCCAGCACGATCGCCTTGACCCGCTCGGGATCGACCCGCTGCAGGGTGATCGCGATCCGGACGGGTCCGTCGTACGTGTCGACGGTCAGCTCGCCCAGCGGCGGGATGCCGACGACCGCCTCGCCGCTGCCGAAGGTCAGACTGACCGTCGTGACGAACGGTCCGACGTCGGCGGTGATCCGGCCCGCCAGCAGGATGCCGAGGACGGCGCCGGTGAGCGCGAAGCCCAGTCGGGCCGCCCAGCGCAGCGCGCGCTCAGTGTTGATCGGTCGACCCGTGCGGCGGGGCAAACACGACGACCATGGCCAGATCCTCCTCGACATCGATGAATCGGTGGTCCTGACCGGCAGCGACGTACAGGACGCTGCCCGGTCCGACGGGGACGGTGCCGAAGGCGCCAGGCGCGGTGATGGCGTCCATGGCATCTCCCGTCGGGCGAGTCCGATCACCGTAGCTCGCGAGCGGAGGGCAGATCCCTTCGCTAGGTTCGGAGCCCCAAGGGCCTCTAGCTCAATCGGCAGAGCAGCGGACTTTTAATCCGCGGGTTCGGGGTTCGATCCCCCGGGGGCCCACCCTCCTGAGCAGCACGTTTTCCCCATTCGGACCTTGCGGATGGAGCCCGTG
>JACCSC010000034.1 GCA_013813215.1 Geodermatophilaceae bacterium
CACCTGCAGGCCGGCCGGCAGCCCGGTCGAGGTCAAACCGCAGGGCAGACTCGCGGCCGGCTGCTGCGTCATGTTGAACGGGTAGCTGAACGGCGTCCACGACGTCCACCGCGGGGCCGGCCAGCCCGCGGGAACCTCGCGGCCGGCCGTAAAGGCGACCAGTGGCAGCGTCGGGGTGAGGAGTACGTCGTACGTCTCGTGCAGTCGGCCCATCAGGATTCCGAGCCGTATCCGCGCCGCTGTCGCGTCCAGGTAGTCACTGCCGCTGACCCGCCGGCCTGCCTCGCAGATCTCCTGTAGGCCGGGGTCCAGCCGTGACCACGACTCAGTCGGGAACTGCTCGGTGGACTTCGCCGCGCCGCTGTACCAGAGCGTGTTGAACGCCTGGACCGGGTCGGTGAAACCGGGATCCACCTCGTCGATCACCGCGCCGAGATCGGACAGTACGTCGACGGCTCGGCGGACCAGCGCGGCGATCTCCGGGTCGACGTCGACATAGCCGAGGGTGGCGCTGAAGGCCATCCGCATCCCGACCACTCCACGGCCGATGCCGGACAGGTGCGACTCGCGCGGGGTGGGCAACGCCGACCAGTCCCGGCTGTCGAACCCGGTCAGCACGTCCATCATCAGGGCGGCGTCCTCGACGGTCCGCGTCATCGGCCCGGCGTGGGCCAGCGTGCCGAACGGGCTGGCCGGATACAGCGGGATCCGGCCGTAGGTGGGCTTGAGCCCGAAGATGCCGGAGAATCCGGCCGGGATCCGGATCGACCCGCCACCATCGGTGCCGGTGGCCATCGGCACCATCCCGGACGCGACCGCGCTGGCGCTCCCACCGCTGGAGCCTCCCGACGTGCGCGACGGGTCCCACGCGTTGCCGGTCACGCCACAGCGCGGGCTGTCCGTGACGCCTTTCCAGCCCAGCTCCGGGGTAGTGGTCTTGCCGACGAGTACCGCGCCGTGCTCACGCAGCCGGGCGACGCTCGGTGCGTCCTCGGTCCACGACTGGTCGGGGTCGATGAGCAGTGAACCCCGCAGGGTGGGCCAGCCCCTGGTCAGGAACAGGTCCTTGATCGCTACCGGAACCCCGTCCAGGAGGCCCATGGGCGTGCCGCGCTGCCAGCGCTGCTCGGACGCACGCGCTGCCTCGAGCGCGCCCGGCGCGTCTACCGCGCAAAAGGCGTTGAGCGTGCCGTCGAGTGCTTTGATCCGGGCCAGCGCCGCCTCGGCGGCCTCCACCGGCGAGGCCTCGCCCCGCCGGTACCGCTCGACCAGCTCGGTCGCGGACAGCTGCCAGCTACTCATGAGCGCTCGAGCATCCGGTGGCGACGAAGCCGGCGCTCTTGTCCACCACGTTGCGCAATGGCTCACCGGCCTGCCACCTGTCGAAGTTCTCAGTGAAGAGAGCGACGAGCGCCCGCAGCCATCCGACGACGTCACCGGACATGTGCGGGGAGACGACGACGTTCGGCAATGCCCACAGCGGGTGGTCCGGCGGCAACGGCTCCTCGTCGAACACGTCCAGCGCCGCGCCGCCGATCTGTCCCGATTCCAGCGCGTGCAACAGGTCGGCTTCGACCACTATCGCGCCGCGCCCGACGTTGACCAGCCACGCGGAACTCTTCATGCCGGCGAAGGCGTGCGCGTCCAACATGCCCCGGGTCGAATCGGTCAGCGGCGCGGTCACGATCACGTAGTCGGCCGCCGGAATCAGCTCGTCGAGATCCTCGGAGGCGTGTACGGCCCCAAAGTCGGGGTCCTGCGACCGGGCCGTTCGCCCGACTGCGGTGACGGTCATGCCTGCGGCCCGCAGCAGCCGCCCGGTGGCCCGGCCGATGGACCCCGTTCCCACGACGAGGGCGTGCTCACCGTCGACGCAGCGGGTCTCCCGATGACGCCAGGTCCGCTGCCGCTGCAGGCCCAGCGTCGTACCGAGGTCCTTGGCGATCGCGAGGATCAGGCCGAGCACGTACTCCGCGATGGGGCGGTCGAAGACCCCGCGTGAGTTCGTCACCACGACCGAACTGTCCACCAGCTCGGGGAACAGCAGCCGGTCCACACCGGCACTGGCGATGTGCATCCAGCGCAGCCGGTCCGCGGCCGGCCAGGCGTCGGCCACCGCCGTGGACAGGAAGTCCCAGACGAGAAGCGCCTCCGCCCCCCGCATCGCGGCCGGCAGGCTCGCCGCGTCGGCGTACCGGACCTCGGCCAGCGTCTCAATCCGCTGCATGTCAGGCGGGCGTTGCTGGTCGCAGAGTACGGCGAGCACGGTCCTGGCGGCGGCCACGCGCTGGATCCTCCTCGGATAAGTCGGCGTTGACACGCTAGGAACCTCTCGTAGGATTGTCAACAATCAGCATGCGAGCCGAGGAGTTGCCGTGCCCAGGTTCATGACGATCACCCTCGAGCAGCGAGGCGTCTCCTGCCTCGCGCGGCTGCTCGACGACGAGGCGCCCAGGACGTGCGCCGCGGTATGGGAGGCGCTGCCGCAGGGCGGCGACGCGCAGCACGCGAAGTACGCCCGCAACGAGGTCTACACGATCGTTCCCCGCTTCGCGCCCACGGAACCCGGCGTCGAGAACCCGACCGTGACGCCGATCCCCGGGGACATCGTCTACTTCTCCTTCTCCGAGGGCATGCTTGACCGCGGCTTCAAGCAGGACCAGGGCCTGGTCGACCAGCCCGGCGTCGTCGACCTGGCGCTGTTCTACGGCCGCAACAACCTGCTCATCAACGGCGACATCGGCTGGGTGGTCGGCAACGTCTTCGGCACCATCGTCGAAGGACTCGACGAGATGGCCGTCGCCTGCCACGACGTCTGGCGCGCCGGCAGCGTCGGCGAGCGCCTGGTCTACGCCCGCCGCGACTCGTGAGCGGCCCTCTCCGGCAGATCCCGGTCGGCGTCATCGCACCGTTCGACCTCGCGCTGGACCGCGAGCTCTGGCGCTGGGTGCCAGACGACGTCACGCTGCTGCTGACACGCACGCCGTACGTCGACGAGCCGGTGAGCATCCAGCTGGCGGAGGCCGTCAGCGACGAGGAGGACGTGCGCCGGGCCACCCATGAGTTGATCGCCGTCGAACCCCGCTGTGTTGCCTACGCCTGCACATCAGGCAGCTTCGTGCACGGCCTCGCCGGTGAGAAGCAGCTGGTCGCAACGATGCGATCAGCCGGGGCGCCGAACGCCGTCACGACCTCCGGTGCGTTGCTCGAGGCGCTGGCCGCGCTCGACGTCCGCCGGATCGCCGTCGCCACGCCGTACGTCGAAGACGTCACGGCACGGTTGCGCGACTTCCTCGGCGAGGCAGGGGTCGAGACGGTCGGCAGCGCGCAGCTCGGACTGGCCGCGGAGATCTGGAAGGTGCCCTACGACGTGACGGCCCAGCTGGTCCGCGACGCCGACGCCCCCGAAGCCGAGGCGGTGTTCGTGAGCTGCACGAACCTGCCGACCTACGATGTGATCGCGCCGCTGGAGGCCGAGTTGGGCAAACCGGTGCTGACCGCGA
>JACCSC010000050.1 GCA_013813215.1 Geodermatophilaceae bacterium
ATCCGTCCGAGGGCCCGGACACCCGAGGTGAGGAACCGACGCTCGACCTCGTTGAAGGCCGAACTCACGCGTGGTCGCCCGAGGGCATCCGCCGACGCAGCAGCTCGACGCCGGCCACGAAGATGGCCCCGGTGACGAGGTGCAGGGCGGCCAGCACAAGGCGCGCGGCGGCGTCGCCCTCGGCGCCCAGCGGCATCGCGACGGAGATGACCGCGAACACCGCGGCGATCACGCCAATGGCCCGCAAGCTGGGCCGGCCCACCCGCCGGGCGAGGGTGACGACCGCCCACCCGAGGGCCGTGGTGAGGATGATCGTCACCGCGACGGCGACGGCGTTGATGTCCATGACCGCGTCCGACCCGGGCGGTCGCACCCGAAAGTCCGCGCCGGCCGCGGCCGCGATGCCGAAGATGGCCAGGCCGGCGACGGTGGCGATGAGGACCGTCGAACCCGCAGTGCGCAGGAGCGGCGATCGCCGGTCGATGTCTCTAGTCGTCATTACATGCCCTCCTCAATAGTCGAGGACATCAAGCTATTGCCGTTTGCTTGAACATGTCAAGTAGTTCGGTACAGTCCGGCTGTCATGGACGTCTCCCGCGATGCCGACGAGAACTATCTCGTCGTGCGACGGCTCTTCGAGGCCGTCGAGGTGCAGCGGCGGGCCTTCGCCCTGGTCGCCGAGGGCTTTGGACTCACGCCGCCGCAGGCGAGGTCGATCCTGCGGCTGCACGAGCCCACGCCGATGCGCGCCCTCGCCGATCACCTGTCCTGCGACGCGTCCAACGTCACCGGGATCGCCGACCGCCTTCGCGTTCGAGGCCTGGTGGAGTCGAGTTCGGGCGATGATCGGCGGATCAAGCTGCTCGCGCTGACCAGCAAGGGTCGCCGGCTCCGAGCGGCGATCCAGCGTCAGCTCGCCGAGCAGACGCCGACGATGACCAGGCTGAGCCCGGCCGAGCGCCAGCAACTGGTCACCCTGCTGGAGAAGCTCACCGGCTCGTGATGGGGACTCACGAGCCGGCGGTACTGCGGCGGCTGCTCGACCTCGCCCTGGAACTCGGCGGCGTCCGGGGGACTGAGGCGGTCCTGCGGACCATCCTGGACGCGGCCCGCGAGCTGACGGGCGCGCGGTACGCCGCCATCGGCGTACCCGACGGTGACGGCGGCTTCGCCCTGTTCCTGACCGCCGGGGTCGATCAGGCGACGTGGGACCGGATCGGCGCGCTGCCCCGCTCGCACGGCCTGCTCGGCGCGATGCTCGCCGACCCGGACCCGATCCGGCTGGCCGACATCCGGGCCGATCCGCGGTTCCGGTGGTGGCCCGCGGCGCACCCGGTGATGCGGGCCTTCCTCGGCGTACCCATCGTGGCCGGCGGCGACGTCGTCGCTGCCCTCTACCTCACCGACCCGCCCGGTGACCGGGAGTTCACCGACGCTGACCAGGAGGTGGTCGAGGCGCTGGCCGCGCACGCCGCGCTCGCCGTGGTGAACGCCCAGCGCACCGAGCGCACCCGCGAGCTGTCCATCGCCGAGGAGCGCACCCGGCTGGCCCACGACCTGCACGACTCGGTCACCCAGACCCTGTTCAGCCTGACCCTCGCCGCGGAGACCGCCGCGGCCCTGCCGGCAGGTGACCCCGGGGGCGCGGCTGAACTCGACCGCGTCCGACTGCTGGCGGCGACCGCCCAGGACGAGTTGCGCGCGCTGGTCGACACCCTGCGGCCGGTGGACCTCGTCCAGCAGGGCCTGGCCGCCGCCCTGCGGCGCCGGATCGACCTCTTGCGTCGGGTCCATGACGTGGACATCACGTTGACCGCACCGAGGGCGAGCGGTGTACGCCGGCCGGCGGTCGACGCCGAGCTGTTCAAGGTGGCCAGCGAGGCGCTGTCCAACGCCCTGCAGCATTCCGGCGCGGGTCACGTCCGGGTTGCTGTGGACTCCTCCGCCGGCGGGCTGCGGCTGACGGTGTCCGACGACGGCCGGGGGTTCGCGCCCTCGCGGGCGGGCCCGGGACACCTCGGCCTGGTCTCGATGCGCGAGCGGATGGACGCCCTCGGCGGTGTCCTGCACGTGCAGAGCGCCCGCGGGAAGGGGACGACCGTGCTCGCGGAGGTCCCGGATGCCTGAGGTGATCCGGCTGCTGCTCTGCGACGACCACGAGATGGTCCGTGCCGGACTGCGCTCGTTCCTCGACCTGCAGCCGGACATGGAGGTCGTCGCCGAGGCCGGTACGGCGGAGCAGGCGCTGGCCCTGGTGCCCGGAAGCCGGCCCGACATCGTCGTCCTCGATCTGGTGCTGCCGGGGATGTCCGGCGTGGCCGCGCTCGTCCGGCTGCGGCAGGACCACCCGGACGTCAGGGTGGTCGTGCTGACCAGCCACAGCGGCGAGGACGCGGTGCTGTCCGCCGTACGTGCAGGAGCGGCCGGCTACCTGCTCAAGGACGTCGGACCGCGCGAACTCGCCGACGCGCTGCGCTCGGTCGCCGCCGGCGGGTCGCCGCTGCATCCGCAGGTCGCCGCCACCGTGATGCGTCGGGTGACCGCCGAGCAGCGCAACCCGCTGACCCCCCGCGAGGCCGAGGTGCTGCGGCTGATCGCCCGCGGCCTGACCAACCGCCTGATCGCCCGGGAGTTGGCCCTGTCGGAGAAGACGGTGAAGACCCACGTCAGCGCCGTCCTGTCCAAGCTCGGCCTGGCCGACCGCACACAGGCGGCGCTGTACGCCGTCCGCGAGGGGCTGATCGGCGATCCCTGACCGGCCGGCCGGCCTAGGACCAGCGAAGTAGGCGTCGCGGGACGCGGGTCCGATGCCCGGCGGCCCACCTCGGGGCACCGTCGGTGACATGCCGACCGCACTGATCACCGGAGCCTCTCAAGGCCTCGGCCACGCCCTGACCGCCCACCTGTCCATCGAGGGATGGGACGTCGTCGTCGACGCCCGCGACGCCGCGGCGTTGCGCGCGGCGACCGCGACGCTGCCCGGCGTACGCCCCCTGCCCGGTGACGTCACCGACCCCGCCCACCGCAGCGAGGTCGTCGCCGCCGCCGGTGAGCGACTGGACCTGCTCGTGCTCAACGCGTCCTCTCTCGGGCAGCACCCGTTGCCCAAGCTGGCCGACTACAACCTCGCCGCCCTGCGGTCGACCTTCGAGACGAACGTCGTCTCCGCGCTGGCGCTGACCCAGGCCGCCCTGCCGGCCCTGCGCCGGGCCGGCGGCGTCGTCGTCGCGATCAGCAGCGACGCGGCCGTCGAGCCGTACGAGGGGTGGGGTGGCTACGGCGCCAGCAAGGCCGCGCTGGACCAGCTCGCACGGGTTCTGGGCGCTGAGGAGCCCGCTTTGCGGGTGTACGCCGTCGACCCCGGTGACATGCGGACCCAGATGCACGCCGACGCGTTCCCCGGCGAGGACATCAGTGACCGACCGCTGCCGGAGGCGGTCGTGGCGCACTTCGCGCCACTGTTCCGTGGAGACCTCCCCTCCGGCCGCTACCGGGCGGCGGCGTTGCCGGTGCCGACGGTGAGCGGGGGCGTGGAGTGACCGCCTTGGCGCCGGCCCGGCTGCCCTGCCTGGCCCAGCACCCGTTGCCGGTCGGCAGTATCGCCACGGCCCCTCCCGAGTCGCGCGGCGTGGCCCGGGACGGGGTCCGGATGCTCGTCGCGGAGACCGGGCGCCCGCTCGAGCACCGCCGGGCCCGGGACCTGCCCGGCGTGCTGCGTCCGGGGGACCTGTTGGTGCGCAACGTCTCCGACACGCTGCCCGCCGCCTTGACCGGCGTCACCAGTGACGGCGAACCGGTCCAGATCCACCTGTCGACCGTCCTGCCCGGTGGCTCGCCGGCCCTGGCGCTCACCGACACCCGCTCCGCATGGTCGGTGGAGTTCCGCGTGCCCGAGCCGCCGGCCAGTCGGGAGTCCGCCCGGCCGAGGCACGGCACCGTGGTGGAGCTGCGCGGCGGCGGAACTTTGCGCGTGCTCGATTCCTACCCGTCCGGGCGCGCGACATCGCGGCTGTGGACCGCCGAGCTGACCACGCCCCAGCCCCTGCGCCGCTGGCTGGCCGAGTACGGCCAACCGATCCGCTACTCCTACGTCAGGGGGGCCTGGCCGCTGGCCAGCTACCGGACGCCGTACGCCGAGGTGCCCGGGAGTGCGGAGATGCCGAGTGCGGGCCGGGCGCTCACGTCCCGTCTCGTGCGCCGGCTGCAGCTGCGGGGCATCGCGGTGGCCGACCTGGTCCTGCACAGCGGGGTGTCCTCGGGGGAGACGGGTGAGCCGCCGTACGCCGAGTGGTTCGACGTACCGGCCGCGACCGCGCAGGCGGTCGTCGACACCCGGCGGCGGGGAGCGCGTGTGATCGCGGTCGGTACGACGGTGATTCGGGCGCTGGAGTCGACCACCGACGGGAGTCGTCCGCAGGCCGGGCGCGGCTGGACCGACCTCGTCGTGTCGCCCGAACGTCAGCTGACCACCGTGGACGGGATGCTCACCGGGTGGCACGAACCGCAGGCGTCGCACCTGATGATGCTGCAGGCCCTGGCCGGAACGGATCTGCTCTGCTCGTCGTACGACGCGGCGCTGGCGGCCGGGTACCGGTGGCACGAATTCGGCGACCTGCACCTGCTGCTGCCCTAGCGGGTCGCGGGGCTTATCAGGTCACGGCTCCTGCGTCGCGGCGAGCCGCCAGTCGACGGCCGTCGCGCCGTCGGGGCCGGCCAGGACCGGGTTGAGGTCGAGTTCGGCCAGTCCCGGGTCGGCCAGCATCAGCTCGCCGACGGCGACCACGACGGCGGCCAGCGCCGGAACATCGACCGGCGGCGCGCCGCGGACGCCGTCCAGCACCGCCGCGCCCCGCAGCGAGCGCAGCAGCGTTTCGGCGTACGCCGGGGTGACCGGCGCCAGCGCGAACGCCACGTCGTCCAGCACCTCGACCAGCACCCCACCCAGCCCCACCATCACGGCCGGACCGAACGCCGGGTCGCGCAGGCCGCCGACGACCACCTCGACGCCTGAGCGCTGCTCCTGCAGGAGCACCCGCGCGCCCGGGCGCAGGGCGAGCAGCGACGCGGCCGCGGCACGGACCGCCACCGCGTCGGCCAGGCCGACCCGCACCCCGCCGACGTCGCTCTTGTGGGAGAGCTCCGCGTGCACCACCTTGGCCACCACGGGATAGCCGAGCCGGTCCGCGGCCAGGACGGCCGCGTCGGGGGAGTCGGCCGGCTCGCTCGCCGCGCACGGGATTCCGGCGGCCACGAGCAGCTGCCGGACCTGCTCAGGATCGGCCAGGTCGCGACGACCGGGAGGCTGACGCTCGGCCGGTCGTGGCGGGTCCGCGGCCCGCTCACCGAGGGCGGCCGAGCAGCCCACGGCCAGACCGACCGCCGCGGCCGCCCGCTCCGGCCACGGCAGCACCGGTACACCGCCGTGCTGCAGCTCGTCCGCTGCCTCCTGGAACGACCGGGCCGCCACCCAGCAGGCGGCGACGGGCACACCGATGCCGTCGCGGCGCAGCGCTTCGGACACCGCGATCAGGCCGCGCACCACCTCCGGCGACCCGGCCCGGGCCAGCACGATCGGGATCACGACATCCACCTCGCCCGAGCGGGCCAGCCGGTCGGTCAGCTCCGGGTACAGCTCGGTGTACCGCGACCAGATCGGTGTCATGTCGACCGGGTTGCGCGGGCTGCCGTACTCCGGGAGCAGCTCCTGCAGATCCGCTTGCAGCGACGCGGACAGCTGCGGCACGGCCAGGCCGACGTCGTACAGCAGGTCGGTCAGCTCCACGCCGAGGCCGCCGGAGTTGGTGACGATGCCGACGCGCGGGCCCCCCGGCCGCGGCTGCACCGCCAGCAGCCGGGCCGCGTCGAGCATCTGCTGCCCCGACGCCGCTCGAGCCACGCCGGCCTGCGCCAACGCTCCCGCCCGCAGCCGGTCGTCGGAGGCCAGGGCCGCGGTATGCGACAGCGCCGCCCGCTGCCCCGCGGCCGACCGCCCGGTCAGGGTCACCAGCACCGGCTTGACCGCAGCGGTGCGGCGCGCCTCGGCGAAGAACTCCGCGCCCCCGGTGATCGACTCCAGCAGCAGGCAGACGACCCGCGTGGCGGGGTCCGCCCGCAGGTAGGCCAGCACCTCGGCGTCGGTGATCTCGGCCTTGTTGCCCGCGGCGTACACCTTCGCCAGGCGCATCCCCTCGTCGAGGCCGAGGGCGTGCACCGCCATCCCGTAGGACCCGGACTGGGTCACCAGGCTGATCCCCCCGTCCGGTCCGGCGGGGGGAGCGCTCGGCGCGATCGACGCGTTGAGGGGTAGGTCGCAGTTCTGTACGCCGAAGCAGTTCGGCCCGACCAGCCGCATCGACCCCGCCCGCGCCGCCGCGACGACCTCGGCCTGCAGCGCGGCGCCGGGCTCGCCGGTCTCGGCGAAGCCGGCGGTCAGGACCACCGCGGCCCGTACACCCGCGGTCGCGGCCGCGCGCACTGCCGCCAACACCCGCTCGGCCGGCACCCCGATGACCGCGAGGTCGATCGGGCCGGGCACGTCGGACAGGTCGGCGTACGCCCGCACCCCGTCGATCGCGGTCGACCGGCTCACCGGGACGACCTCGCCCGGGAAGGTGCGCAAGTTGTCCCAGAGCAATCGGCCCATGGTTCCGGGCCGCTCCGACGCGCCGACCAGCGCGATGCGTCGGGGGTTGAACACAGCGTCTAGCACGCGCAGTCGGCGCCGGGCTCGTGCTCGAAGGTCCGCTTCAGCTCCGAGGGGGCGAACTCGCTCCGCCGCACGCCGAGCGGGTCCACCGACCGGACCGCGGCCAGCTCGGCCGCCGACGGTGGCGCGACGACCCGCAGGTCGCCGGCCACCGGCAGCTCGAAAGCGGTGGCGGCCCGGATCTCCTCGACCGTGACGTCCGGGAAGCGCTGGATCAGCCGGGCGTGGCCGTCCGGGAAGTCGAGCACTCCCAACTCGGTGACCAGTGACTGCGGGCCGCCGCCGGTGTAGCCGAGCTCGGCCCGGGTGCCGGCCGGCGTGCGGTGGCCCATGTCGGTGATGAAGTCGCACGCCTCGACCAGCGCGCGGCCCGACCGGTGCCGGCTGTTCCACAGGCTCAGGAACGGAATCGTCGCGGCCAGGTTGCAGCCGCCTCCGCCGCCCCCGAGCTTGAGCCGGTAGCCGCCGCCGTCAACCGGGATGCCGGTCACGTTCGTGTTGCCGTAGCGGTCGATCTGCCCACCGGACAGGAACATCCGGTCCACGTCGCCGCGGATCGCGGCGTCGAAGAACTCCTCGAAGCGCATGCTGTACGCCGCGCCGCGCTTCAGTGCGGCGTCGTTGCCGGTCGGCGGGATGAAGGCCGGCTCCGGGTTGACTGCGTACGTCGCGCCCTCGATCAGGGTGCTGTCCCGGGCGTGCGTACGTCGGGCCACGTGCATCGCCACCTGTGCGCACGGACTGCCGAAGCCGTGGAAGACCGTTTCCCGCGGCCGGATCGTCCGGGCCAGCAGAACGACGAACCACTCGTCCAGCGTGAACGCGGTCACCCGAACAACCCCTTCCAGTCCTCCGTCGACCGTGACCAGGAGTGCAGCGCGGCCAGCCGGTCCGGGCCGAGCAGCTCCCGGTATCCCGGCTCGTCGACGCCGTACACGTAGGTCTTCAGGTACGACGCCAGCTCCTCGCCGCCGGCCTGCGCGGCCTCGACGTACTCGGCCAGATGCGGCCGGTCATAGGCGTAGTCGGGGTAACACGACGTGGGGTGCGCCCCGAAGGGCGCCTCGGCGACTGCGGCGACGTAGTGCGCGGGGATCGTGACTCCGGCCCCCGTCACCTCACCGGTCGAGACCACCCGCTCCACCGTGGCGATCACCTGCCGCGAGGCCGGCGCGAACCGCTCGTCCAGCACGTAGGGCTGATCCAGGTGCAGGTTGCCGTAGCGGTCTCCGATCGGTGCGTGGATCAGGGCGGCATCGGGGCGGACGGCGGGGACGGCGACCAACACCTCCCCGGTGAACGGGCAGGTCACCTCGGCGTACTCCGGATGCAGCCGCCGCAGGTCCGAGCCCTTCACCCCCCGCACCGGCAGGAAGGGCAGGCCCATCTCGGTGGCCCGCAACTGCGCGAGCACGGTGACGCAGCAACTCTCGGCGACCTCGATCGTCCCGGCCTCGGCGGCCCGCCGGTACGCCGGGGCCAGCCCGAGATCCTGCTCGAACCCGACGTAGCTCTCCTCGCAGCGCCGGACCGCGGACGCCGCCACGAGCAGGTCCACGTCGATGCTGTGCGCGGACCCGATCAGGTGCAGGTCGCGGCGGCCCTGCCGGACGAGTTCGCGGACCAGGGCCATGGGCAGCCGCGCGGACAGCCCTCCGCCGAGGGCCAGCAAGGCCCCGTCGCTGATCCGCGCGACTGCGGTGGGCAGGTCGACGAGCTTGTCACCGGGGGGATGCAGGGGCAACGCGTCTCCTCAGGCTGTGGTTTCGGCGGGCTTCGCCCGGGGCGGCTCGGCGCGCAGCGCCTGCTGGGCGGCGATCAGGACCGGGTCGTAGACAGGAGCGAACGGTGGCGCGTAGCTCAGGTCGAGTTCCGCGAGCTGCGCCACGGACAAGCCCGCGTGCAACGCGGTGGCGAGCACGTCGATCCGCTTGGCCACGCCGTCCCGCCCGGCGAGCTGCCCGCCGAGCAACCGGCCGCCCGGCTCGTGCACGAGCCGGACGTGCAACGGGTGCCCGCCCGGGTAGTACTTGGCCCGGCTGCGGTGCACCGCGTCGGTGGTCACGGCGTCGGGCCCCGCTTCGTCCAGGGTGAGGCCGGTCCGCGCCACCCCCAGGTCGAAGACCTTGACCACGGCGGTTCCGACCACGCCGCCGAAGCGCGCCGTCCCGCCGGCCGCCACCGTGCCCGCGACCCGGCCGGTCTTGTTCGC
>JACCSC010000070.1 GCA_013813215.1 Geodermatophilaceae bacterium
TGGCGGCGCAGCACGGTCGCCACCGTGCGGCACAGGATCGTGAAGTCCAGCGCGATGGACCAGTTCTCCACGTAGTGCAGGTCGAGCCGGACCGCCTCGTCCCAGGAGACGTCCGAACGTCCGCTGACCTGCCACAGTCCGGTGATCCCGGGCTTGACCAGCATCCGGCGCCGGACATGACCTTCAAACGCCGAATCGGCCACTGGCAGCGGCCGCGGTCCGACCAGCGACATGTGCCCGAGCAGCACGTTGAGCAGCTGCGGTAGCTCGTCCAGCGAGCCCGCCCGCAGCCACTTGCCGACCGGCGTCACCCGCGGGTCTTCCTTGATCTTGAAGAGCAGGCCGTCGCCCTCGTTCTTGTCCAGCAGCTCGGCCAGGCGATGCTCGGCGTCGGTGTACATGGTGCGGAACTTGAAGACGCGGAACTCCTGGCCGTCCAGGCCGATCCGGGTCTGCCGGTAGAACGCCGGACCCTTGTCGGTGAGCCTGATGATCAGGCCGATGGCCAACAGCACCGGGGACAGCACGAGTACCCCCAGGGCGGCGCTGATCCAGTCCAGTCCCGTCTTCATCGCCCGCCGGGCGCCGGAGAACGTCGGCTCCTCGACGTGCAGCAACGCGAGCCCGCCGATGGGCCGCATGGTGATCCGCGGGCCCGCGACGCCGCTCAGCGACGGTGCGATGATCAGGTCGACGCCCAGGCCCTCCAGGCTCCAGGCGATCTCGCGGATCACCCGGGGATTGATGGATGCGGCGCTGGTCACCACGACCGCGTCGACCTCCATGGCCTGGGCCACCGCCGCGACGTTGTCCAGGGTGCCGATCCGCTGCACGCCCGACGGCGTCGCATCGCCCTCCGGTCCTGGCGTACAGGCCCCCACGATCGTGAGCCCGGCGTGGGGATGGGCGGCCAGCTCCATGCCGAGCTCGTCGATGGACGACGGCGCGCCGACGGCGAGCAGGCGGTGCGACAGCCGGCCCTGGAAGCGCTGGCGGACCAGCCACCGCCGGGCGAACCAGCGAGCGACGATGAGCACTGCCACGCCGATCAAAAACGAGCCACCGACGAACGACCGGGCGACGTCGAGCTTGACGATGTAGGCGCCGAACGCGATCAGGACGACGGTGCGCAGGGAGGCGGTGATGACCCGCTTGTACTCCTCGGGGCCGGAACCGAAGAACCGGCTCTCGTAGCTGCCCACAGCGGCCAGCATGAGCAGCCAGGCCACGCCGTAGACGGCTGCGATCTCCACGTAGAACAGACCGCCCTGCTTGGCGTCCAGCTCACCGAAGCGGGCGAATATCACCGCCGCCAGCGTGCCGGCAACAAGAAAGGCGTCCAAAACCAGTAGCGTCAGGCTGTGTCGCAGCTGCCAATGCACCCGCGGCGCCCGTTTCGTGACCGGGTACGCCGAGGTGGGAGCTGAGGTGAGAGCCCGAGGCCCGATCTGGACCTGAGACATGCTGCGGAGACCTCCAAACGGACACGGTCGGGTGGCAGCGTAGCCGCTGGGCCCCGCTGCTGTCACTCGAACGTGTCGCACAGCGTGGCAGTGGGGGGTCTCTCAGCCTTGCGTGCTCGGGCGTGGTGGGGAGCGCGGTCCCCGGCACCGTAGGCTGGCCCGGTCTCGATACCCCACTCGATGGAGCGCGTTTATGGGAATGGGCAGGGCCGTCGTCACAGGGGGAGCCGGCTTTTTGGGCTCCCATCTCTGCGAACGCCTCCTCGATCAGGGCACCGAGGTCGTCTGCCTCGACAACTTCCTGACCGGCAGCCCGAGCAATGTCGAGCACCTGCTCGGGCACGAACGCTTTCGCTTGGTCAAGGCGGACATCACCGACTACATCCATGTGGCCGGCCCGGTCGACACGGTGCTGCATTTTGCCTCTCCGGCCTCCCCCATCGACTATCTGCAGCTGCCGATCCACACCATGAAGGTGGGCTCGATCGGCACCCTGCACACCCTGGGGCTGGCCAAGGAGAAGGGTGCGCGCTTCCTGCTCGCCTCCACGTCCGAGACCTACGGCGACCCGCTGGTCCATCCACAACCGGAGACCTACTGGGGCAACGTCAACCCGGTCGGGCCGCGTGGTGTGTACGACGAGGCAAAGCGCTTCGCCGAGGCACTGACCATGGCCTACCGACGGACCCTCGGCGTCAACACCGCCATCGTGCGGATCTTCAACACGTTCGGCCCGCGGATGCGCCCGAACGACGGCCGCGCGATCCCGACGTTCGTACGCCAGGCCCTGCACGGCGAGACGATCACGGTCGCGGGCGACGGGTCGCAGACCCGGTCCATCTGCTACGTCGACGATCTCATCGACGGCATCCTGGCGCTGCTCAGGTCCGACCTCGCCGGTCCGGTGAACATCGGAAACCCGCACGAGATCTCGGTGCTTGAGTTGGCCAAGTGGATTCGTGACCTGTCCGGATCCCGCTCGGAGATCAGCTTCGTGCCGCGCCCGCAGGACGACCCGGAGATCCGCCAGCCCGACATCACCCAGGCCCGCGAGTTCCTCGGCTGGTCGCCGCAGGTACCGGTCGAGGAGGCGTTGAAGCGGACGATCGCCTGGTTCCGCGAACACCCCGACATCACCGAGATCGTCGACGAGCCGCTGGCCGAGGAACTGGTCAACCGCCCGTGAGCGATGTGCGTTTGAGTGTCGTCGGCACCGGTTACCTGGGGGCCACCCACGCTGCGGGGATGGCCGAACTCGGCCACCACGTCGTGGGCCTGGACGTCGACGAGGAGAAGATCGCCCGGCTGCGCGCCGGGGAGGTCCCGTTCTTCGAACCCGGGCTGGCCGAGCTGCTGCAACGCGGCCTGGACAGCGGGCGGCTGACGTTCACCACGTCGTACGAGGAGGTGGCGGCCGGCGCCGACGTCCACTTCGTCTGCGTCGGTACGCCGCAGCAGTACGGCTCGGACGCCGCCGACCTGCGCTACGTCGACGACTCCATCGGCGCCCTGGCCCGGGAACTGCACCGGCCAGCTCTGGTGGTGGGCAAGTCGACGGTCCCAGCCGGTACGGCGGCCCGGCTCGCGCGCCGGCTGCACGCGGAGTCCCCGGCCGGCGAGGCGGTGGAGCTGGCGTGGAACCCGGAGTTCCTCCGGGAGGGGTACGCCGTACAGGACACCCTGCATCCCGACCGGCTCGTCTTCGGGGTCGCCAGCGGGCGGGCCGAGCAGCAGCTGCGGGCGGTCTACGCCCCGATCCTCGTCGCCGGCTGCCCCGCGGTCGTGACCGACTTCGCCACCGCCGAGCTGGTGAAGGTGGCGGCGAACTCGTTCCTGGCCACCAAGATCTCCTTCATCAACGCGATGGCCGAGGTCTGCGAGGTGACCGGCGCGGATGTCAGCCAGCTCGCCGAGGCCCTCGGGCTCGACGAGCGGATCGGGCCGCG
>JACCSC010000087.1 GCA_013813215.1 Geodermatophilaceae bacterium
CTGCTCGAGGGGCTGGTCTTCGCCGCCCGCATCGGCGCTGACCTCGCACGGTCCCTGCCGCCGCAGGGCGAGCCGGCCGACCAGGACCGGACCGTCGTGCTCCTTGATCCATCCACCCGGCAGGACCTGACGCGCGCGATGACTGATGGCGCCGGTGTGCTCAGGACCGCACAATCACTGGCCGGTACGGCGAAAGCCCTGGCGGAGCTGGAGAACCGCACCTCGTCGGCACCCTCACCCGCTGCGTGGGAAGCCACCGGCCTGCATGCCGTGGCTGCGGCCTTGGTCGCCGCAGCGGCCCGCCGTGAGGAGACCCGCGGGACGCACTGGCGCGAAGACTTCCCCGATGTCTCGGACGCCTGGCGCGGCCACCTCGTCACGGCCCTGCAAGGCACATCGTTCCGGCCGGTACCAGCATGACGCTGTCGCCACGCACCGTAGAGGCACTGACCCTGGCCGGCCTCGACCCGGTCGAGGTGGAGGCGCTCTGCATCCGCACGCTGGCTGAGGACCTGGCGGGCGGGGTGGACGTGACCAGCGCAGCGACCATCGCTGCCGACCTCGTGGGCACGGCCGCCTTCGTCCCGCGGCAGGACGGGGTGGTGGCTGGCATCGCGGTCGCCATGGCCTGCTTCGACGTCACCGGGCCGGTCACGTGGGGGCACGTCGGCAACGACGGCCCAGTGGTCAAGGGGACGACGGTCCTCGAGGTCACCGGACCGGTGCGCACGCTGCTGACCGCCGAGCGATCGGCCCTCAACCTGCTCTGCCACCTGTCCGGTGTCGCGACCCTCACGGCCTCGTGGGTTGAGGCTGTCGCCGGCACCAGCGCGCAGATCCGTGACACTCGCAAGACGACTCCTGGCCTACGCGCGCTGGAGAAGGCTGCGGTTGTGACGGGCGGTGGACGCAACCACCGGATGTCGCTGTCCGACGCTGCCCTCATCAAGGACAACCACGTGGTAGCCGCGGGTGGGGTGGTCCCCGCCTTCGAAGCGGTTCGCGCGCAATGGCCTGACCTCGAGGTCGAGGTGGAGTGCGACTCCGTCGCCCAGGTGCGAGAGGTAGTGGCGGCCGGCGCCGACCTCGTTCTGCTCGACAACATGTCGCTCGATGACCTGCGTGCCTCGGTCGCGATCTGCAGGCCGGCCAGTGTCCGCACAGAAGCCTCCGGCGGCTTGACCCTGGACCGCGCCAGGGCCGTCGCCGAGACCGGCGTCGACTTCATCTCGGTCGGTGCGCTCACCCACTCGGCGCCGGTCCTCGACCTCGGCCTCGACCTGCAGGGAGTCCGCGATGCTGCTCACGGTTGACGTCGGCAACACCAACATCGTGCTGGGCCTGTTCGACGGGCCCGAGCTGTTCGCCAGCTACCGGTTGCGGACCGACGCGAGGGTCACCGCAGACGAGCTGGCCCTGCTCTTCCGAGGGCTCCTGAGCAGCCACCCTTCGCCGGACGGGGTCTCGGTCTGCTCCACCGTCCCCCAGGTGCTCGACCAGCTGCGGCTGATGTTCGACCGCTACTTCGCCGATGTGCCCACGGTCATCGTCGGCCCCGGTGTGAAGACCGGCGTGCCCCTGCTCTACGACAACCCGAAGGAGGTGGGACCGGACCGCGTCGTCAACACGCTGGCTGCCCACACGCTGTACGGCGGGCCTGCGATCGTCGTCGACTTCGGCACCTCCACCAACTTCGACGTGGTGTCGGAGAAGGGCGAGTTCATGGGTGGCGCTCTCGCCCCGGGCGTCGAGATCTCGGTGGACGCTCTCGCCGCCCGGGCGGCACGGCTGTTCAAGGTCGAGCTGGTCGAGCCGCGGTCGGTCATCGGCAAGACCACCGTCGAGGCACTGCAGAGCGGCCTGGTCTACGGCTTCGCGTCGCAGGTCGACGGGATGGTCGAGCGGATCTCGAAGGAGCTCGGCGCCCGGCCGATCGTGATCGCCACCGGCGGCTTGTCCTCCCTGATGGTGACCCTGTGCGAGACCATCGACGAGCACGAGCCCGACCTCACTCTGATCGGCCTGCGTCTGGTCTACGAGAAGAACACCTGAGCGGCGTACCGCCCCGTCCGTCTTGATCCACGGAGAGTTCCGAGCGGTTTCCCCGTCCAAAGCGCGTGAAAGCCTCCGTGGATCAAGGGGCGCGCTTCGCCTGCGGGCGGGCGGCGCTCTGGCAGTCTGCGGCCATGGCGCGGGTCATCGTGGTCAACGGGACGATCGGGGCGGGGAAGTCCTCGACCGCGGCTGCGTTGCGTCATCACCTGGCAGCCGTCGGCCACCTGACTGCTGACATCGACCTCGACGCCCTGTGCCAGCTAAGCCCCGGACGCGACGCGGATCCGTTCAACAGCCGGCTCGGATTCGACAACCTCGCGGCGGTCTGGCCGAACTACGAGGCCCTTGGCACCGACTACCTCGTCGTAGCACGGGTCGTTGAGGATCCCGAAGACCGCCAGCGGTACGAACGGGCCCTGCCTGGATGCGACGTGCGCGTCGTGAGAGTCGTGGCCAGTCCCGCCGTCAGAGCCGCTCGGGTGGCTGCTCGGGAGATCGAGCAGCGCTCACGCGACTGGCACTTGGCCCGCAGCGACGGGCTTGCCGCACGACTGGCAGAGCTCGACCTGGATGACCTCGTGGTCGACAACGACGATCGCGACATCGCCAACGTCGCTGCGGAGATCCTGCAGCGACTGAAGTGGACGTCTGATCGCTAGGCTGCGCCGGTGACTGACCCGGTGGACGGCCCAGACCAGGCCGAGGACAGCGACCTGCCTGAGCAGGTCCGTGTGCGCCGCGAGAAGTACGACCGGCTGATCGCCGCCGGGAGCGCGCCATACGCCCTCGGCTACCCCCGCACCGCGATGGTCGCCGAGGTCCGCGAGCGGTTCGGCGGGCTCGTCACCGACACTGCCTCCGGCGAGACCGTCTCCGTGGCCGGCCGGGTCTTGCTCAGCCGCACCGGCGGCAAGCTCTGCTTCGCCACCATCAGCGAGGGCGAGTCCCAGCTCCAGGTGATGATCAGCCTGGACGGTGTCGGCGAGCAGCGCCTGGCCGACTGGAAGTCCGACGTCGACCTCGGCGACCACGTCGGGGTCACCGGCGAGGTGATCAGCAGTCGGCGCGGGGAGCTCAGCATCCTGGCCACGTCGTGGGCCCTGACAGCCAAGGCGCTCCGGCCCCTTCCTGACAAGCACCGCGGGCTGACCGATCCCGAGGCCCGGGTCCGCCAGCGCTACCTCGACCTGGCGGTCAACCCGGCCAGTCGGCAGATGGTCCGCGACCGGGCCGCCGTGATCGCCTTCGTCCGGCTGACCTTGCAGGGGCTGGGCTTCGTCGAGGTGGAGACGCCGACGCTGCAGCTGGTCCACGGCGGCGCGGCCGCTAGGCCGTTCCACACCCACGTGAACGCGCTCGACCTCGACGTCACCTTGCGGATCGCCTTGGAGCTGTACCTGAAAAGGGCAGTGGTCGGAGGAATCGACCGGGTCTTCGAGATCGGCAAGAACTTCCGCAACGAGGGCATTGACGCCACGCACTTCCCCGAGTTCACGATGCTCGAGTTCTACGAGAGCTATGGCGACTACGACACCGTCGCCGACCTGACCCGCGAGCTCGTCGTGGGTGCCGCCCGCGCCATCGGACGGACGCTGGTCTGCGACGGAGCGGTGGATCTCGAGCAGCCTTGGCGCAGTGCCACGCTCTTCGAGCTGGTCAGCGACGCCGTTGGTGAACCGGTCGACACCGGCACCGGTGCCGCCGCTCTCACGGCCCTGGCGGACAAGCACGACGTTGCACTGACCGTGGGCTGGACCGCCGGTGAGATCGCCCTTGAGCTGTTCGAGAAGCTGGTGGAGCACACCCTCGTCCAGCCGACCTTCGTGCGCGACTACCCCGTGGACGCAAGGCCTCTGGCTCGTCAGCACCGCCAGGACCCGCGACTCGCGGAGGCCTGGGACCTCGTGATCGGGGGTGTCGAGCTGGCCACCGGCTACTCCGAGCTGGTCGACCCCGTGGAGCAGCGCCGGCGGCTCACCGAGCAGTCGCGGAAGGCTGCCGGCGGCGACCCCGAGGCGATGCAGCTCGATGAGGACTTCCTGCGGGCACTCGAGCACGGCGCTCCACCGATGGGTGGTCAGGGGATGGGCCTCGACCGCCTCGTCATGCTGCTCACCGGCCAGCCGATCCGCGAGACGATCCTGTTCCCCCTGGTGCGACCAATTTCGTAAAAGGATTGCCCTGGGGCTTTTTCCCCGGACGTCATTCAGGTACGTTTTCGCATTGCACCCAGGAGGGTGAAAGCAAAGAGCGACGAAAAGGGAGCGGAAATGGCGCAGAAGGTTCAGGTGCTGCTCGTGTGCGACCTCCACGACAACGAGGTGGAGGGCAGCGAGGCCATCACCTTCGCGTTGGACGGCTCGACCTACGAGATCGACGTCTGCGCCCAGCACGCTGCCGAGCTGCGCGACTCCTTCGCCCGCTACGTGGGTGCCGCCCGCCGGGCCAGCCGCTCTGGCGCCAGCAGCTCCTCGTCCGGGCGCCGCAGCCGCTCCTCGAGTCGCCGTGGCGGAGACGAGCGCGTCGGTCAGATCCGCGAGTGGGCCCGCAACAACGGCCACAAGGTCAGCGAGCGCGGCCGGCTGTCGGCCTCCCTCGTCGAGGCGTACGAGGCCGCGAACCGCTAGTAGGGCCGCCCCGATCCGCCGTACCCCCGCCCGATCTGCGTTCGTTCCCACGACCCGCCGTGCCGGGTGGGAGCAGGTGCAGATCCGGCTCACAGCCAGCCTGTTCGCCCTGGGCGAAGGCATGATCGGGAACGCGCGCGACCTCTCCTCGGTTGCTACTAGTGCCGGCCGGAGATCCTCAGGAAACCTCCGGAACCGGGCACCTGCGCGGATGATTCGACAGTCACCTCTCGGGCGTCAGGCCCCGGCGTTAGTGTTCGAGAGGAACGGGCAAGCCGACGCCGCTGGCCCCTTGAGGAGCGCACATGTTCGAGAGGTTCACCGACCGAGCCCGCCGTGTTGTCGTCCTGGCCCAAGAAGAGGCCCGGATGCTCAACCACAACTACATCGGCACGGAGCACATCCTGCTGGGGCTCATCCACGAGGGTGAGGGCGTTGCCGCCAAGGCTCTCGAGTCGCTCGGCATCTCGCTCGAGGGCGTCCGCAGCCAGGTCGAGGAGATCATCGGTCAGGGCCAGCAGGCGCCGTCCGGCCACATCCCCTTCACTCCGCGGGCCAAGAAGGTTCTCGAGCTTTCGCTGCGCGAGGCGCTTCAGCTCGGCCACAACTACATCGGCACCGAGCACATCCTGCTCGGCCTCATCCGCGAGGGCGAGGGTGTCGCCGCCCAGGTCCTCGTCAAGCTCGGCGCGGACCTCAACCGCGTCCGCCAGCAGGTCATCCAGCTGCTGTCGGGCTACCAGGGCAAGGAGCCGGCCGGTACGGCCAGCGGACAGAACGAAGGCACGCCCTCCACGTCCCTGGTGCTCGACCAGTTCGGGCGCAACCTGACCCAGGGCGCCCGCGAGTCCAAGCTCGACCCGGTGATCGGGCGCGAGAAGGAGATCGAGCGGGTCATGCAGGTGCTGTCTCGCCGCACCAAGAACAACCCGGTCCTGATCGGAGAGCCCGGCGTCGGCAAGACCGCGATCGTCGAGGGTTTGGCGCAGGCCATCGTCAAGGGTGAGGTGCCCGAGACGCTCAAGGACAAGCAGCTCTACACCCTCGACCTCGGGGCCCTCGTGGCCGGCAGCCGCTACCGCGGTGACTTCGAGGAGCGGCTGAAGAAGGTCCTCAAGGAGATTCGCACCCGCGGCGACATCGTGCTGTTCATCGACGAGATCCACACCCTCGTCGGGGCCGGCGCCGCCGAGGGTGCGATCGACGCGGCCAGCATCCTCAAGCCGATGCTGGCCCGCGGCGAGCTGCAGACCATCGGCGCGACCACCCTGGACGAGTACCGCAAGTACCTGGAGAAGGACGCGGCCCTGGAGCGGCGTTTCCAGCCGATCCAGGTCGGCGAGCCGACACTGGCCCACACCATCGAGATCCTCAAGGGCTTGCGGGACCGCTACGAGGCGCACCACCGGATCACCATCACCGACGCGGCGCTGGTCGCCGCGGCCAGCCTGGCCGACCGCTACATCTCCGACCGTTTCCTGCCCGACAAGGCGATCGACCTGATCGACGAGGCGGGTGCCAGGATGCGGATCCGCCGGATGACCGCGCCGCCGGACTTGCGCGAGTTCGACGAGCGGATCGCCGGCGTACGGCGGGAGAAGGAATCGGCGATCGACGCGCAGGACTTCGAGAAGGCCGCGAGCCTGCGTGACAAGGAGAAGCAACTGCTCGTCGAAAAGGCGGAGCGGGAAAAGCAGTGGAAGGCCGGGGACATGGATGTCGTGGCCGAGGTCGACGACGAGCAGATCGCCGAAGTCCTCGCGAACTGGACCGGCATCCCCGTCTTCAAGCTGACCGAGGAGGAGACTTCCCGGTTGTTGCGGATGGAAGAGGAACTGCACAAGCGGATCGTCGGTCAGGAAGAGGCGATCAAGGCCGTCTCGATGGCCATCCGGCGTACTCGGGCCGGGCTGAAGGATCCGCGTCGTCCCGGCGGTTCGTTCATCTTCGCCGGCCCCTCCGGAGTCGGTAAGACCGAGCTGTCCAAGGCGCTGGCGGAGTTCCTCTTCGGAGACCAGGACGCGCTCATCCAGATCGACATGAGCGAGTTCCACGACCGGTTCACCGTGTCGCGTCTGGTCGGCGCCCCGCCCGGATACGTGGGGTACGACGAGGGTGGTCAGCTGACCGAGAAGGTCCGCCGCAAGCCGTTCTCGGTGGTGCTCTTCGATGAGATCGAGAAGGCCCACCAGGATGTCTTCAACACGCTGCTCCAGGTCTTGGAGGACGGCCGGCTGACCGATGGGCAGGGCCGGGTGGTGGACTTCAAGAACACCGTCCTGATCCTGACCACGAACCTCGGAACCCGCGATATCAGCAAGGCAGTCGGGCTGGGCTTCGCGGCCGGGAATGACGCGACGTCGAACTACGAGCGGATGAAGAACCGGGTCAACGACGAACTCAAGCAGCACTTCCGGCCGGAGTTCCTCAACCGCATCGACGACATCATCGTCTTCCACCAGCACGACGAGGATGCGATCCTCAAGATCACCGATCTGCTCCTGCAGCGGGTCGATGTCCAGTTGAAGAACAAGGACATGGGTCTCGAGGTGACCACGAGCGCCAAGAAGCTGCTCGCCAAGCGTGGCTTCGATCCGGTGCTCGGCGCCCGGCCGCTGCGCCGGACGATCCAGCGCGAGATCGAGGACGCCTTGTCCGAGCGGATCCTGTACGGCGAGCTGGCGCCCGGTCAGATCGTCGTCGTGGACACCGAGAACGACGAGGAAGGCGAGCCCATCGGCTTCACCTTCCGCGGTGAGCCCAAGGGATTGCTGGTCCCGGAGCTGGCCGGTGTCAACCTGGCCAAGCCCGCGGAGGACGAGCTGCCGCAAGTCGGCTGAGTCCGCACGCCCGAAGGCCCGGCCCTCGCCCGTTCGCGGGTGAGGAGCCGGGCCTTCCTTTCGCGCGCCGTGTACGACTTTGCCCCCCGGGTGGTGATCCAGCCGGCGGGATTGTCCGGTCTGCGTCACCACCGGAGGGGCAGAGTGGGTCACGGCAGGGCGTAGGTGCCGTCGGGGCGCTTGGCGGCCAGGCCGTCGGCGAGCAGGCTTGCCAGCGAGCGCTCGCGCTGGCCGTCGTCGGGCCAGACCACGTCCAGCGCCGTACGGTCGACCGGGTCGGGGGACCCGCGCAGGACGTCGAGCAGCAGGCCGCGGACCTGCCGGTCGGTGCCGCCGAAGCGCTGGGTGGCGCGTCGCGGTCCGTCGTACGCCGGCCGTCCGGCCCGCTGCCACGCACACCGCTCTGCGATCGGGCACCCGCCGCAGGCCGGCGACCGGGCGGTGCAGACCAGCGCCCCGAGTTCCATGAGCGCGACCGAGAACCGGGCGGCGGTGGCATCGTCGTTCGGCAGCAGGGCTTCGACGTAGGTCAGGTCACGCCTGGTCGACGGCGGGCCCGGATCGGCGTGGCCGGCGACCGCGCGGGCGACGACCCGGCGGACGTTCGCGTCGACCACCGGCACCCGCCGGCCGAAGGCGAAGGCAGCGACCGCCCGGGCGGTGTACTCACCGATCCCGGGCAGGGCCAGCAGCGTCTGGACGTCGGCGGGCACGGCTCCTGCGTAGTGCTGCGCGATGACGACCGCCGCGGCGTGCAGCCGCAGCGCTCGACGCGGATACCCCAGCTTCCCCCAGGCCCGGATCGCTGCCGCGGGACCCGCGGTGGCCAGATCGGCCGGCTGCGGCCAGCGGTGCATCCACTCGGTCCAGACGGGCTGGACCCGGGCGACCGGGGTCTGCTGCAGCATGACCTCGCTGACCAGGACGGCCCACGGGCTGGTTCCGGGGCGCCGCCACGGCAGGTCGCGGGCGGCATCGGCGTACCACCGCAGGATGGGCTGGACCAGATTGTGCTCGGGCATGGCCGATCGATGCTGCCACGGCGCGGCAGCCGGACGGCACGCCGTCGCAGGCTTACGGTCGGCTGCGTGCTGCATCCTGTCGGCTCGCTGCCCCCGCGCGTGTACTGGAAGCGTCGGCTGGCCGGCGTGGGCGTCGTCCTCGTGCTCGCCATCGTGCCGGTACTGCTCCTCACCGGCGGCGGTCAGTCCGAAGCCTCCGGTGAGAGCACCAAGCCGCAGACGACGAGCGCGGCCCAGACCCCCCAGCTCGACCTCGTCCCCGCGGAGTCGCTGTCACCGTCGACCACCGCGCCGAGTACGTCAGGCCCGCCCGGGACCTCAGGTGCGTCCACCACCTCCCCGGCCGCTACGACCGGCGCACCATCGACCAGCGCACCCCCGGCGGGCAGCGCGCCGCCGGTCGCCTGCACGGACGACGTCGTCGCCGTGACGGCGGGCTCGACGCAGCCGCAATGGACGACCTCGGCCAAACCCGTCTTCCTGATGACGATCACGAACGCGGGCACCGTCCCGTGCACGCGTGATGTCGGCGCCAACCAGCAGGAGTGGGGTCTGTTCGCCGGCGAGCGCAGGCTGTGGGGCAGTAACGACTGCCAGGTCGAGCCGAGCACGAAGGTCCAGACCCTGCAGCCCGGACAGCAGATCACCGTCCAGGTCGAGTGGAGCGGGCTGACCTCAGAGTCCTCGTGTCAGCAGCCGCGCGAGCGGCTCGCGGCGGGGGAGTACCAGCTGCGTGCCCGGCTCGGGCAGGTGCTGAGCGGGAACTTCACCGTCGTCCTGCGCTGATCCGCGCCGGTCGACTCAGACGTAGCGCTCCAGGATCGACGTCTCGGCCATCCGGGACAGGCCTTCCCGTACGCCGCGGGCCCGCGCCTCGCCGACGCCCTCCACCGTCTGCAGGTCGTCGATGGTGGCTGCGAGCAGCTTCTGCAGGCCCCCGAAGTGCTCGACCAGCCGGTCCACGATCGCCGGCGGGAGCCTCGGCACCTTGGCCAGCAGGCGGTAACCACGGGGGCTGACCGCGCCCTCCAGCGCCTCGGGGGTGGCGGCGTACCCGAACGCGCGGGCGACCAACGCCAGATCCAGCAGGTCGGCCGAGGACAATGCAGTCAGTTCGTCCAGGATCGCCTCGGCGGTGCGGGTTCGGCGTCCCGAGGCGGGCACGTAGTCGCGGGCGACGAGCCGACGGTCCTCCTCGACCCCGGCCATCAGTTCGTCGAGTTGCAGCGCGAGCAACCGACCGTCGGTGCCGAGCTCGACGATGTGGCCCTGGATCTCCGCGGCGATCCGGCGCACCATCTCCAACCGCTGGCTGGCGTTGACCGCGTCTCGCACCGTGACCAGGTCCTCGATCTCCAGCGCGGACAGCGTGCCGGCCACCTCGTCCAGCCGCAGCTTGTAGCGCTCCAGGGTGGCCAACGCCTGGTTGGCCCGCGACAGGATGTCGTTGGCGTGGGCCATGGCGTAGCGCTGGTCACGCAGGTAAAGCGTGATGATCCGCATCGACTGGCTCACCGAGATGACCGGGAAGCCGGCCTGGATCGCCACCCGCTCGGCCGTACGGTGGCGTGTCCCGGCCTCATCCGTCGGGATCGCCGGGTCAGGCATCAGATGTACGCCGGCCATCAGGATCCGCGCGCCGTCGGAACTCAGGATGACCGCGCCGTCCATCTTGGCCAGTTCGCGTAGCCGGGTGGCGGAGAACTCCACGTCCAGCGGGAACCCCCCCGTGCACAGGGACTCGACGACCTTGTCCTGGCCGAGGACGATGAGCGCTCCGGTGTTGCCGCGCAGGATTCGCTCCAGCCCGTCTCGCAGCGCCGTACCGGGTGCGATCATGGCCAGGACCGCGCGCAGGGCCATGTCTTGTTCGGACAGGCTAGTCACGCAACGCTCCCTGGACAGGTGGCCTGGCAGCGGGAGTGTACGGCGGGAGTGGGGACACGCTGCGACTCGGTGTTCGTCCAGGCGTTGTCGCGACCCGCGATGGCGCGGCCTACGCTCACCGCCATGGGCGGCGCTGTGCTCGCGGCGACTGGGCACGCCGTGGTCGGCCAGTTCGTCGACCGGCAGCTGGCGCGCACCTTGTACGCGATGCTGCAGCTGCGGCAGGTCCGTGGCGAGGCCAAACGCGACGGCCAGGTGCCAGGGGCGTCGAGCTTCTGGGGCGACTCCACCCTCGACGCGCTGCTGCTCGCGGTGAGGCCGGAGGTGGAAGCGGTCGCTGGCGGACTGCTGCTTCCGACGTACTGCTACGCGCGGCTCTACGTTCACGGAGACGCTCTGGAACGGCACCGCGACCGAGAGGCGTGCGAGGTCGTGGCCTCGATTCACCTCGGCTCGCGGGGCCTAGCGCCGCCGCCGATTCGCTTCGCCCCGGACATCGAGGTGCACCAACGCCCAGGGGACGCCGTCGTGTTCCTCGGCAGCCGGCTTGAGCACTGGCGAGACCCGTTTCAGGGCACCGATTTCGGCCAGGTGTTCCTGAACTACGTGCGGGCGGGTGGCGCCTACCGGCATCACGCGTTCGACGGCAGGCATCAGCAGTTCCCTTCATGGATGGTCGAACCGACTCGGCAACAACACGCCGGCACAGTGGACTGACGGGCACTCGGTGCGGATCACCTTGCAGAAGCAGGACCTTCTTGTGGTCGACGACTGCCTGCCCACAGCGGCTTTCGCTGGAATCTGCGCCGCGGTCGACAACGGCGAGTACCACTCCGTGCATGCGCGTCGCTGGGATCGCGCCTGGCGCTTATGGGACGGCGCGCCGCTTCGAGGGCGATCGGTGCACTACGACCCAGGTGGCGTTCTCGCCCCCGGTGCCGTCAACTATCCGACCTGCGGTGTCGTCGACGACTTCATCGACACGGTCCGAGAGATCACCAGGAAGTACCCCACGGTTGCGGGCTCTGAAGGAGTCGACTGGCTGGCGATGTTCCTGTCGCCCTGGTTGTATCCCATAGGCAGCGCATTATCTATGCATCGCGATGGCGGTGCATACAGCGGAGCTTTCACCTATTTCGCACACCGGACATGGCGTTTGCATTGGGGCGGCGAGCTGCTCGTGCTCGACGACCCACCGGACGACGACGGTGACCCGTCCGTCCGGTCGACCACCCCGCAGGAGCTCGACCGTGCCGCGTGGCTGTCCGAGGACTACGACGACTTCTCGACCGGCATCGCCACCTGTGTCTTTCCCCGCCCGAACCGGCTCGTGCTGCTGGGTCCCGCCCGGCCGCACACCATTCGCCGGGTCGACCCCAACGCCGGTGCTCATGTCCGGGCGAGCCTGGCTGGCTTCTTCGTCCGGCGATAGGTCCTGCGCAGGTGCCGTTCTTGCGCTGCGGGTGGGTGCGCTGTACCGTTTGTCCGGTTACGCACTCGCGTTTCCATCGTTGCGTGAGCCGAACTCGAGGCCATCGATCAGGCGGTTCGCCTGCTGACAAGTGGAGGCCGCAATGCCGGTCGATCTGCGCGCGAAGAGGCGTGTCGACTCGTTGTTCAAGGCGCTTTCGGGCGACTTTCTGCTCCGTGAGCAGTTCGTTACGGACCCGGCGCAGGTGCTCGCGGAGTTCGTCGAGGGGGCGCGACTCTCCTCCGAGACCGCGGAGGCCAGCAACCAGTTGCTCTACTCAATGTTGTCCAATCCTGGCCTTCTCGGCTGGATCCAGGAGTATTCGCGTGCACAGCAGGGCAGCCCCCCGTCCGGCGAGGCCTTCGCAAAGGACTTCGCGACTGCCGTCGCCGAGCATGGTGACGAGAAGGTCATCCTGGCTCTCGTCAGGAGCGCCGCAGCGGATCAGGATCTCTTCGGCCCCCAATCCAGCCTGCTTCGCGCGATCATCATGGCGCTCGGTGCAGGATCGGTCTTCGCGGGTACCGAGATGAGCCCGGGTACTGGTGGGACGGAGATGAGTCCGGGTACCGGTGGGACGGAGATGAGCCCGGGTCAGGTGGTCGGGGAGTTCGATCCGGGTCGGGTGTTCGCGGGTACGGAGATGAGCCCGGGCACGGGTGGGACCGAGATGAGCCCTGGCACGGGTGGGACCGAGATGAGTCCTGGCCGGTTCGGAGGTCAGTTCGGAACGATCGACGTCCGGATCACCCTTGATGCCCTGGTCGACTTCGCCACCCAATTGCGGGCCGGCGGGGGCCTGGACATCTCCGGCCTGCGCTGAGACACCCGACGGCAGACGACACCGTGACGTGCCCGCCAAGGTGACGGTCACGCCGGATTCCGCGCCGCACCAACAGTCCCGGCGCGAACTTGCAACAATGCTCGTGCGGGCGGGTCGGGGCCAGGAGAGCCTCGGACTGTGCCGGTCGGAGTTGCATGCAAGCGCTGAAGGGGATCCCTGGCTCAGCGATCTCGTCGTGGAGGCGATGCAGCAACACGATTTGACCGCGGCCGGCGAGCTAGCGCAGTTGCTTGCGGCGTCCCGCTGGGGAAGCCGCTGGCATCCGCCTCGCACGACCGGCGGCGGAGCACTCGCGCCGCCCGATCGTGTGCCGCAAGCCCAGCTGTCGCTACCGAAGCTCCAACACGACGTCGAGCAGTTCGGGTACCTGCGAGCGAGGGGCGTCCTAGGCAGGGAATTCGACGCCGTGATTGGCGCCTACCAGGACATCGCCGCTCGGATGGAACCGCTAGGCGTCAACGTGCGAGTTCCGATGACGCCGCAGGACGAGTCGCGGATCGGGCACGTCTACAACCGCATCATCCACGTGGCCAGCGGGCCGCGGCTGGCGCAGGCGCTCTCGCCCGGTTGGGATCGGGGCAACGTGCAGGACCGGTACCTCACCGGGGGACCGGGGCTCGTGGTGATCGACGACTTCCTCACCGCCGAAGCGCTGGCAAGCCTGCAACGGTTCTGCCGTGAGTCGACGGTCTGGTCCGGGAACCGGTACGCGGACGGCCGGCTTGGCGGCTTCTTCTTCGCGGGGTTCAACTGCCCGCTGCTGCTCCAGATCGCCGAGGAGGTCCGAGACGCGCTGCCGCAGGTCATCTCAGGCAGGCACCCGCTCCGCCAGCTGTGGGGGTTCAAGAACTCCCCCACGCTCCCCGGAGACTCGACAGTGCATGCCGACTTCGCCGCCGTCAACGTCAACTTCTGGATCTCGCCGGAGTGGGCGAACCTGGACGCGGAGTCGGGCGGGCTGGTCGTGCACGACGTCGCCGCTCCGCCGTCATGGGACTTCGGGACGTACAACGAGAGCCTCGACGTCATCCGGCGGTACCTCAGGGAGCGCGGTGCCAAAGCGTTGAAAATACCGTATCGCCAGAACAGGGCGATCATCTTCAACTCCGACCTCTTTCACGCCACGTCGAAGATCCACTGGCGATCGGACTACGAGACCCGCCGAGTCAACATCACCATGCTGTACGGCGAACGGGAGCACGACGACCATCACCCCATGTCGGCGGCAGCGGTCGACCTGGGTAACGCAGGGTGGCCGCACACGGTGCCCAGACCACACACGGCATCGGCCGCGTGGCGTTCGAATGCTTTTGGCGCGCGCCGCCGATGATTGGGCATCCGTCGGCGCGCAGCCACTCCTATCAAGGTCAGGACCTGTTCGTCCTGGAGATCCTCGACGGCATGCGGGGTGGTTTCTTCGTCGACTCCGGCGCATCCAACGGGGTCAATGGCAGCAACACCAAGCTTCTGGAGGAGGAATTCGGCTGGACGGGTCTGTGTATCGAGCCGAATGCCGATCTGTTCGCCCAGCTCGTGCGCAATCGCAACTGTGTCTGCCTCGACTACTGCATCTACGACCGCGAGGGAAGCGTCGAGTTCGTCGAGGTCGCGAACGTCTACGGCGGGATTCTCGAGCAATACGACCCAGAGCACTTGCGTTTAGTGACCAGCATGCTCGGCGCCGGAGGGCAGCTACCGACGCGGCTCAAGCCCGCCCGCACCATCGGCTCCGTGCTGCGCGAGCACGCGGCTCCAGCTGTCGTCGACTACTGGAGCCTGGACACCGAAGGGTCCGAGCTGTCGATCCTGCGTTCATTCCCGTTCGACGAGTATGTCGTCCGCGTGCTCACGGTGGAGCACAACTACTCGCCTGCCCGAGAGCGACTGCGCGGGCTGCTCGAGCGCCGGGGGTATGTCCGCGTGGGGTCGCTCGGAATCGACGACTGCTACCTGTGGCGCTCTGGCTTCCCGCTTCCGGCCTGGCGAAGCCGTGCATGGACCCGCGCCGGAACTGGGGGAGGTGACCGTCGGCGCGCCTCCTGAGCCGGCCAGGTCACGCTTCCGGGGCAGCGCACTCAGCGCAGGGCGGTCTGGATGGCGCTGGTCACGTCGCCGACGGCCATCACCCGCATCCCGGCCTGCAGCCGGCTGCCCGGCGGCGCGGAGTCCGCGGGCACCAGCGCATGGGTGAAGCCCAGCCGTCCGGCTTCCTCCAGCCGCCTGGCCACCCCTCGCACCGGCCGCAGCTCGCCGGACAGGCCGACCTCGCCGATCGCCACGAGGCCGACCGGCACCGGCCGGTCCCGGTGCGAGGAGGCGATGGCCAGGGCCAAGGCCAGATCGGCGGCCGGCTCCGAGACCCTCACGCCGCCCACCGTCGCGGCGTACACGTCCTGCTGCCCCAAGGCGATCCCGGCCCGGCGCTCCAGAACGGCCAGCACCATCGACGCGCGACCCGAGTCGACCCCGCTGACCGCGCGCCTGGGCGTCGGCAGGCTGCTCCGGGCCGCCAGCGCTTGCACCTCGGCCAACAGCGGGCGGCGGCCCTCCACGGTCACTGTCACGCAGGTCCCCGGTACCGGTACCCCGCGCCGGGTGAGGAACAGCCCGGACGGGTCGGCCAGTCCGACGATGCCCTCGTCGGTCAGCTCGAAGCAGCCGACCTCGTCGGCCGGCCCGTAGCGGTTCTTCACCGCCCGGACCAGCCGCAGCGTCGAGTGTTTGTCTCCGTCGAAGGACAGCACTACATCGACCAGGTGCTCCAGCAGCCGGGGACCGGCGATGGAACCGTCCTTCGTGACGTGCCCGACGAGGACGGTCGCGATGCCCCGCTCCTTGGCCACGGTGATCAGGGCCGCGGTGACGGCGCGGATCTGGGTCACCCCGCCGGCCGCGCCGTCGGCCGCCGCGGAGGAGATGGTCTGCACCGAGTCGACGACGAGCAGCCCGGGTCGTACGTCGTCGATGTGGGTGAGCACGGCCGACAGTTCGGTCTCGGCCGCGAGGTACAGCCGGGGCCGCAAGGCCCCCGTGCGCTCGGCCCGCAACCGGATCTGCGAGACCGACTCCTCCCCGGAGACGATCAGCGCCGACTGCTCGCCCTGCTCGGCCACCCGGGCCGCCACCTCGAGCAGGAGCGTCGACTTGCCCACCCCGGGCTCACCGGCCAGCAGCACGACCGAGCCGGGCACCAGGCCGCCGCCGAGCACCCGGTCCAGCTCCGGCACGCCCGTCGAGCGGGCTCGGGCCGAGCCAAAGTCGACCTCCCCGATCGGGAGGGCCGGCGCGCTCACCGCACCGGCCACCACCTGGCGCAGCGCCGGGCGTCCGGCTCCGACCTCGGCGAGGGTTCCCCAGGCCTGGCACTCGGGGCAGCGGCCCAGCCAGCGCGCCGCCGTGGCGCCACAGTCCGAACAGCGGTAGCCGGCCTTCGCGCGGCTCGATGCGGACATGACCCAGACGCTAGGGGAGTGCTCCGACAGAACCGCGGCGCCGCCCCGGCCTACTCGCCGCCCGTTTCTCCGGTGACGTCTTCGGGCTCCTCGTGGAAGTCGAACGGCTCGGCGTCGGCCTGTTCGTACTCCAACGGGACGGCCACCGGGACCTGCACTGTCACCTCGCCGGCGTTCTCGAACACGAACGTCACGTCAACCGCCAC
>JACCSC010000135.1 GCA_013813215.1 Geodermatophilaceae bacterium
CCCTTCAGCCGCGGGTTGACCGGGCCGTGCATGGTCCGCTGGTACATCAGCAGGATGTAGAGCGCGGCCAGGATGATGCCTGCGGTCGCGACGATCGCGAAGGCCGGCTGCGTCGCGTACGAGCCGATCAGCACCAGGAACTCGCTGACGAAGCTGTTCGTCCCCGGTAGCGCCAGCAAGGACAGCCCGGCGATGAGGAACGCCCCGCCGAGCACCGGTGTCAGCTTCGCCATCCCGCCGTAGTCGCCGATCAACCGGCTGCCACCGCGGTTGATCAGCATGCCCACGATGAGGAACAGCGCACCGGTGGAGATGCCGTGGTTGACCATGTAGAGCACGGCGCCGGTGCCGGCCTGCGAGGTGAACGCGAACACCCCGAGCCCGATGAAGCCGAAGTGCGCGATCGAGGTGTACGCGACCAGCCGCTTCATGTCGCTCTGCCACATCGCGAGCAGCGCGCCGTAGATGATCCCGACCACCGACAGGACCAGCGCGAGCGGGGCGAAGAACTTCGAGGCGTCGGGGAACAGCGGCAGGCAGTAGCGCAGGAAGCCGAAGGTGCCGACCTTGTCCAGCACGCCGACCAGCAGCACCGAGCCGCCGATCGGTGCCTCGGCACCGGCGTCGGGCAGCCAGGTGTGGAACGGCACGAGCGGTGCCTTGATCGCAAAGGCGATGAAGAAGCCGAGGAAGAGCCAGCGTTGCGTGGTCGAGTCGATCTCCAGCGCCAGGAGGTCGGCGAAGGCGAAGGTCCCCTGACCGAGCTGGTTGTTGCTGACGACGTAGAGTCCGATCACCGAGGCCAGCATGATCAGCCCGCCGAAGAGGCTGTAGAGGAAGAACTTCACCGCGGCGTACTGCCGGCGCGGGCCGCCGAAGCTCCCGATCAGGAAATACATCGGGACGAGCATGACCTCGAAGAACACGTAGAACAGGAAGATGTCGGTGGCCGCGAAGACCCCGATCATCATGGTCTCGAGGACGAGCAGCCAGGCGAAGAACACCTGCATGGACCGCTTGCCGGGGGGCTCCTCGTTCCACGAGGCGGCCACCACGATGGGAACCAGGACGCCGATCAGCGCGATGAGCACCACGGCGATGCCGTCGACGCCGAGGGCGAAGCTCACGCCGAAGGACTCGATCCAGCTGTAGCTGGAGGTGTACTGGAAGCGCTCGCCGCCCGGGTCGAAGCGGACGGCCAGGACCAGGGTGAGCACGAGCACGACCAGCGAGATGCCGAGGGTCAGCTGCTTGGCCAGCGCCTGCCGGCCGGTGGGCAGGGCGGCGACGACACCACCGCCGACGAGTGGCAGCAGCAAAGTCACGAGCAGGAGCGTGCTCATCCGAACCTCACCGCGAGCAGCGCCGCGACGACCAGGATCGAGCCGCCCAGCATCCCGAGGGCGTAGCTGCGGACGAAGCCGTTCTGCGTCCGGCCCAGCCGCGACGAGCCGCCGCCCATCAGCGCGGCCACGCCGTTGACCGCCCCGTCGACACCGCGGTTGTCCACGAACACCAGGAAGCGGGTGAGCCACTGGCCCGGGCGCATGAACACCGACTCGTTGAACGCGTCGCCGTACAGGTTGCGCCGGGCCGCGACGATCAGCGGCGAGACGCCGAGCGGCTCGGTCCGGGCCACCTCGCGGCGACCGACGAACACCCAGGCCGCCGCGATACCGACCGCGACGACGGCGGTGACGATCATCGTGACCACGATCGGCGGCAGGACGTGCGCTGCCTCCGGGCGCGGCCCGAACACCGGCTCCAACCACTCCTCCAGCGGGAAGACGTTGACGAGCAGGAAGCCGGCGAACACCGACCCGAAGGCGAGCACGATCATCGGCGCGGTCATGACGGCCGGCGACTCGTGCGGGTGCACGCCCCTGTCCCAGCGGGCCTTGCCGAAGAACGTCATCAACATCAGCCGGGTCATGTAGAACGCGGTCAGACCGGCACCGAGGATGGCCGCGCCGCCGAGCAGCCAGCCCTTGGCGCCGCCCTCGTCGAGGGCAGCCTCGATGATGAGGTCCTTGGAGTAGTAGCCGGACAGGAACGGGAAGCCGATCAAGGCCAGATAGCCGAGGGTGAACGTCGCGAACGTGATCTTCATGCGCTTGGCCAGGTCGCCGTACTTGCGCATGTCGACCTCGTCGTTCATGCCGTGCATGACCGACCCGGCGCCGAGGAAGAGCCCGGCCTTGAAGAAGCCGTGCGTGAGCAGGTGCAGGATGCCGACTGCGTACCCCGCCGGGCCGAGTCCGACGGCCAGGAACATGTAGCCGATCTGGCTGACCGTGGACCAGGCCAGCACCCGCTTGATGTCGTCCTTGGCGCAGCCGGCGATGCAGCCGATCATCAGCGTGACCGCACCGATGATCGCCACGACCAGCTGGCCGGACTCGGTCAGGTTGTAGATCGGCGCCGACCGGGCGATCAGGTACACCCCGGCGGTGACCATGGTCGCGGCGTGGATCAGCGCCGAGACCGGGGTCGGGCCCTCCATGGCGTCGGGCAGCCAGGCCTGCAGCGGGAACTGGCCGGACTTGCCGCACGCTCCGAGCAGCAGCAGCAGGGCCAGCGCGGTCGCGGTGCCGCCCGCCAGGGCGTCGGCGTTGCCGAAGACGTCGGCGTACTGAGTGGAGCCCAGCGTCGCGAACAGCAGGAAGATCGCGATCAGCAGACCCACGTCGCCGACCCGGTTCATGATGAACGCCTTCTTGGCCGCCGTGGCCGCGTTCGGCCGGGTGTACCAGAACGCGATCAGCAGGTACGACGCCAGACCGACGCCCTCCCAGCCGACGTACAGCGCGACGAAGCTGTTGCCCAGGACGAGCAGGAGCATCGCCGCGACGAACAGGTTGAAGTAGCCGAAGAAGCGCCGCCGACCCTCGTCGTGAGCCATGTAGCCGATCGAGTAGACGTGGATCAGCCCGCCGACGCCCGTGATGAGCAGGATGAACACCGCCGACAGCGGGTCGAGCAGGAGGCCCGCGTCGACCTGCAGTCCGGTCACCGGGATGAAGCTGAACAGGTCGAGGGAGACCGCGCGGTTGTCCAGCCCGGCCAGCGTGACGACGTAGTACACCGACAGGGCGAACGTCGCCGCGATCGAACCCACGCCGAGCAGGTGTCCCCAGGCGTCGGCCCGCTTGCCGGCAAGCAACAGCACGGCGGCGCTGAGCACCGGAATGGCGATGAGCAACCAGATCGTGCTCAGGGCTCCGGTCGCGGCGGCGTACTCGATGGTCTCTGTCATCTAGTACTTCAGCAGGTTCGCGTCGTCGATCGAAGCCGAGCGGCGCGTGCGGAAGATCGACATGATGATGGCCAGCCCCACGACCACCTCGGCGGCGGCGACGACCATGACGAAGAAGGCGATGATCTGCCCGTCCAGGGTCCCGTTGATCCGGGAGAACGTGACCAGCGTGAGGTTCACCGAGTTGAGCATCAGCTCGACGCACATGAACACGACGATCGCGTTGCGGCGGACCAGGACGCCGACCGCGCCGATGGTGAACAGAATCGCCGCGAGCACCAGGTAGTAGGTGGGGGTCACCGCGGCGTGCCCTTGGTGGGGGTGGTGTCGTGGTCGGGCACCGGCGGGAGTTCGCGCATCTCGATGCCGGTGGCGGCGCTGTCCGCAGCCGGCTGGCCGTCGGCGAGGATCGCCGGGGTGTCCAGCGAGTTCGACGTGGCCAGGACGCCGGGACCGGTCAGGGTCCCGGGCCGGCTGCTGGCGTATCGCGCGGTCGACAGGTCCTTCTGCGTACGACGTTCGCTCGGCTCCTTCTCCACGTGCGCCAGCACCATGGCCCCGACCGCGGCGGTGATCAGCAGCGCGCTGGTCAGCTCGAAGGCGAACAGGTAGTCGGTGAACAGGATCCGGGCGATGGCCACGACGTTCCCACCGTCGGCGGTCGCCTCCTCGAGTCCCACGACCGGTGCGTCGTACACGGCCCGGCCGATCCCGGCGCCGACGAGGGCGGCGAAGGCGACCCCGGCCACGATGGCGGCCTGCCGTTGCCCGCGCAGCGTCTCGACCACGGAGTCCGAGGACTCGCGCCCGACGAGCATGAGCACGAACAGGAAAAGGATCATGATGGCGCCGGTGTAGACGATGATCTGCACCACGCCGAGGAACGGGGCCTGCTGGACGAAGTAGAAGACACCCAGGCCCAGCATGGTCAGCACCAGCCACAGGGCGGAGTGGATCGCGTTGCGGCTGAACACCATGCCCAGGGCACCGGCCAGCGCTACCGGCCCGACGATCCAGAACGTCACGGCCTCCCCGGTGCTCACGGCCTCCGCGGCCAGCAGCGCTCCTTCGGTCATGCGTTCACCTCGCTGTCCGGGTTCACCGCGTCGACGGCCTGCGCGTCGACGTCGACCTCGGCCGGCGGATCCGCACGGAGGTAGTAGTCCTGCTCGGTCTCCCCCAGCCGCATCGGGTGCGGCGGCTGCTCCATGCC
>JACCSC010000160.1 GCA_013813215.1 Geodermatophilaceae bacterium
GTCGTTCTCGGCGTGGTGGAAGCGCAGGTTGCGCAGGCGCTGCAGGGCCGGGTGCTCGCGGCGGATCCAGTTCAGGCGGGTGAGATAGGGCGCGAGCGTACGGCGTTCGCGGCCGGCTGCCTCCCAGTCCCGCGGTCGCAGCTGGTACTTCTCCGAGTCCAGGTACTCCTCGCTGCCCTGCCGTACCGCGACGTGCTCGAACAGCTCGTAGCCGGAGTACACCCCCCAGGTGGGGGACATCATGCTGGCCAGCACGGCGCGGATCCTGAACATCGCCGGCCCGCCGTACTGCAGGCTGGCGTGCAGGATGTCCGGCGTGTTGACGAAGAAGTTCGGCCGCATGTAGTCCGCGGCCTGCACCAGCTCCCGGCCGTACCGGGCCAGCTCGTGCTTGCCGGTGCGCCAGGTGAAGTAGGTATAGGACTGGGTGAAACCGATCTTGGCCAGGGTGTGCATCATCGCCGGCCGGGTGAACGCCTCGGCGAGGAACAGCGCGTCCGGATAGTCCTTCTTGACCTGCCAGATCACCCAGTGCCAGAAGTCCAGCGGCTTGGTGTGCGGGTTGTCGACCCGGAAGATCCGCACGCCGTGCTCACACCAGAACGTGAGGATGCGCAGGGCCTCGGCGTGCATCCCCGGTGGGTCGCCCGGCGTGGCCGGTGTGCCGTTGTCGAAGTTGATCGGGTAGATGTCCTGGTACTTCTTCGGGGGGTTTTCGGCGTATGCGATGGTGCCGTCGGGCAGCGTGGTGAACCACTCGGGATGCGCTGCGACCCAGGGGTGGTCCGGCGCGGCCTGCAGGGCGAAGTCCAGGGCGACTTCCATGCCGAGCTCGCGGGTGCGCTCCACAAAGGCGTCGAAGTCCTCGATCGTGCCCAGCTGCGGGTGGACCGCGTCGTGCCCGCCGTCGGAGTTGCCGATCGCCCACGGTGAGCCGACATCGTCCGGCGTGGTGACCAGGGTGTTGTTCTTGCCCTTGCGGTTGACCTCGCCGATCGGGTGGATCGGCGGGAGGTAGACCACGTCGAAGGCCATGTCCTGGATGGCCGGCAGCCGCTCGGCGGCGTCCGTGAACGTCCCGTGCCTCGGCGTACCGTCGTCGTTCCAGCCGCCCTCGGAGCGGGGGAAGAATTCGTACCAGGACCCGTACAGCGCCCGCGGGCGATCGACCCAGACCTCGTAGCGCCTGGACTTGGTGAGCAGCTCGCGCACGGGGTGGACGAGCAGCATCTCGTGCAGCTCGGGCTCGAAAGCGGGGGAGATGCGGTGGGGCAGCTCCTGGGTCTCGTCGCGCAGCGCGGCGGCCGCGTCCAGGACCCGCGGGCGCCACTGCTTGGCTACGAGCCGGGCGGCCCGCTCGAGCAGTAGGGCACCGCGCTCGAGGTCGTTGGCCAGTTCCCGGGCACTCTGCCCGACCTCGGTCTTCTTGGCGATGGCGTAGCGCCAGGTGGCCAGCTCGTCGCTCCACGCCTCGACGACGAACGTCCAGCGGCCGGGCCGGTCGGGGGTGACGGTGGCGTGCCACTGGTCCAGCCCCGGCGTACCGAGGGCCATGGGGAGGAACGGCGGTCGCTCGCGGCGGGCGGCGCCCTCGCGCGGCGGCGTCCAGACCACGTTGCAGCCGACCTTGTCGTGTCCCTCGCGGAACACGGTGGCCATGATCGGCACGCGCTCGCCGACCACGGCCGGGGCAGGGTAGATCCCGCACGAGATGGTGGGTGAGATGTCGGTGATTCCCAGGCGTCCAGTCATCGCCGACCACGCTACCGATCACCGGCGGCGGCTTCGAATCGGCCCGCCCTCCCCAACGATCAAGAACTTTCCGGGTGTCGCGATAGGGCGTGTCCGGACAAACTGGACCGGAGATTTTCTTGATCGTTGCGGACGGGTGGCGCAGGGTCACCGGGCGAACGCGCAACGTGCGGCATCTGCCTCGGGCGAGCGACCTGGGGGCAGCGCCGCAATCCGCGCCGGGGCCCCACGTCGGGCATCGAGAACCTCCTCGATCATCCGCCGGCGGCCCCGAGTGAGGTCCTGGTCGGTGTAGCGCAGGACGTACCAGCCGCGCCGGGCCAGCCAGTTCTGGCGGCTGCGGTCACTCCGGAAGACGTCGCGCCGGGTGTGTACGTCGAAGCCGTCGTACTCCAGCCAGATGAGCAGACCCTCGTACCCCATCTCACCGCGGACAAGCAGCTGGCCGTAATCGTCCACGAGACGGATGTTGACGTCGGGTACCGGCAGGCCGCCTTCCACGAGGACCATGCGCATGCGCGTCTCCTGCGGCGAGTCGGTCTCGGCCCGCGCCAGGTCGACGACCTCGCGGGCCTGGACGCAGCCCCGGAGACCCGTCAGGAGGGGCAGGCCGGCCCGCAAGTCGGACACCGCGCAGCGCCCCGTGCGCAAGGCGGCGTCGGCGGCGACCACAGCATCCACGCGGGCCTGGACCCGGGCCAGCGTCAGCGCCGTCCAGGTCACGCTCGTCACAGGCAGGCCCGCCAGGTCGACGACGTGCTCGGACGGCGTCAACCCACGGTGCACACGCACACCGGTCGGGCGGTGCTTCGGCATCCAGACCCGGGGTACGACGATGTCGACCCAGGGATCCTCGGGCACGCCGACGAACCCGTGCAGGGCGGCGGCCGTGGCCCGGCACAGCGCGACGCCGTCCAACCACCCGCGGTCCCGGAACTGGGTGGCGAGGGCAGCCTGGTAGCGATCGGCATCGATCCCCTCGGTGCGATCGATCAGCACACCGTTGTGCACCGACCGCCACCGGCCCGCACGCAGGTGCTCATCGATCGCCCGATGACCGACCCCGGCGGCCTCTGCCTGCGACCGGGTGAAGCAGCCCTGAAGGAGCACCATGCCCTGGGTCTATCGACCACGACTGCCTGCCGAGCGAGTCCTGACCCGGCTGTGGATCACCGCTGTTGCCTGTGGACAACCCTCCGCCCTCGGTGACGATCAAGAACTTTCCCCGTGCCGTCATCGGGCGTGTCCGGGCGAATCGGACCGGGAAAGTTCTTGATCGCCGGGGGAGGGGCGGGCCTGGCAGCGCGGTCATCCGGTGGGCGTGAGCAGCTCCGGATCTTGGGTATCGTGCCCCCGGTGAGAGCACTGCGCCGGTTCACCGTTCGGGCCACCCTTCCCCCGCAGCTGGAGCCGCTGGCCGAGCTGGTGCAGAACCTGCGCTGGTCCTGGCACGCGGAGACCCGCGAGCTGTTCGAGGCGATCGACCCCGAACTGTGGCGGGCGTGCAAGGGCGACCCCGTGACCCTGCTCGGCGAGGTCTCCGGCGAACGGCTGGCCGCCCTGAGCAAGGACAAGCGCTTCCTGCGCACGCTGTCCGACCTGGTCGACGACCTGAACGACTACCTCACCGCACCGCAGTGGTACCAAAGCCGGTCTCGGGGACGCGGCGACGGACCGGCGAGCATCGCCTACTTCAGCCCCGAGTTCGGCATCACCGAGGTGCTGCCGCAGTACTCCGGCGGTCTGGGCATCCTGGCCGGCGACCACCTCAAGGCAGCCTCAGACCTCGGCGCGCCGATCATCGGGGTCGGCCTGCTGTACCGGGCCGGCTACTTCTCCCAGTCGCTGTCGCGCGAGGGCTGGCAGCAGGAGCGCTACCCATCGCTGGACCCGCAGGGACTGCCGCTGACGCCGCTGCGCGACAGCGACGGCAACCCGGCCCGGGTGTCACTGGAACTGCCCGAGGACCGGACGCTGCACGCCCAGATCTGGTTGGCCTCGGTCGGCCGGGTGCCGCTGCTACTGCTGGACTCCGACGTCGAGGAGAACGACGCGGCCGCCCGCGGAGTGACCGACCGGCTCTACGGCGGTGGCCCCGAGCACCGGCTGCTGCAGGAGCTGCTGCTGGGCATCGGCGGCGTCCGGGCACTGCGGCTGTTCTGTTCGATCACCGGGCACCCGGAGCCGGAGGTCTTCCACACCAACGAGGGCCACGCCGGCTTCCTGGGCATCGAGCGGATCAGCGAGCTCAGTGACGGGCCGGCCAAGCTGAGCTTCGACGAGGCGCTGCAAGCGATCCGCGCGGGGACCGTGTTCACCACGCACACACCTGTCCCGGCGGGCATCGACCGGTTTCCGCGATCGCTCATCGAGGCGCAGTTCGAGAC
>JACCSC010000163.1 GCA_013813215.1 Geodermatophilaceae bacterium
GGCCACGATGGCCGCGCGCCCGGCCTCCAGTTGGCTCGACGCGGCGGCCCGGCCGCTCAGGGCCGGCACCATCGGCGACCCGGACGTCGTCGTCGCGGCGTCCCGCAGCGCCGGCGACGCCGGTACGCCGAGTTCCCGGCGCAGCAGGTCCTCGCAGATCGCGATCTGGCGCAACGCCGCCCGGCGGTCACCGGCCATCGACAGGCTCCGGACGAGCAGCTCCTGGTTGCCCTGCTCGAGGGGGTTGGCGGCGACCGCCCGCGCCGCGTAGGCCACGGCCTCGCGGGCGTGCCCGGCGGCCAACAGCGCCACTGCCGCCTCGTGCAGTCGCGCCTCGATCAGGGCGGACACCCGGTGCCGCTCGACCAGCAGCCACGATTCGAAGTCCGGGCTGGCCAGCTGCAGTCCTTCGAGCAGTTCCCCGTCCGAGTCGAGCAGGGAACCGGACACTGCGCTGTCCCCGACGTACTGCTGGACGTCGACGGTGACGTCAGGACCAAAGGCGACGGTCACCGGGTCGCCGCCGAGGTCGACCCCGGTGGGCCCGAGGGCGCGGCGCAGCTCCGCCAGCGTCCACCGCAGCGCCCCCAGCGGGTCGTCGGCGTCGGCGAAGAGCAACTCGGCCAGGCGTTGGCGGCTGGGCGGTCGCTCGGCCAGCACGAGGTAGCCGAGCAGCGCCCACGCCTTGCGTCCACGCGGTGGCCGGACCGGCCGGCCATCACGTTCGATGGCCGGCGGTCCGAGCAACCGGATGGACAGCATGCGTTGTCAGCGACCGTGCGAACTCGCGGCCAGCGCCTTGACGTCGGCGGTGGTCAACGGCTTGCCGCCGATCCCCCAGTCGCCGCTCTTCACGTCCTCCACGACCACCCACGTCACCGAGCGCATGGCCTCGCCCTCGATGTCGACCATGGCGTCGGTCAGCGTGCGGACCATCTCGCCCTTCTGCTCGTCGGTGAACACCCCTTCGATCACCTTCACGTTGATCAGTGGCATCGGTCTTCCTCCTCCTGGTCCGGACCACCCGCGTTCGCGAGCGATGAGGAGCACCGTGTCGCCCCGGCGTGTGACGGGGCGTGTGACGGTCTCAACCGGCGGCGGGCAGGAGCAGCACGGGCACGGGGGAGTGCCGCACGATGTGGGCGGCGGTCGAGCCGAGGAACACCCGCGATATCGGTCCGACCCGGCTGGAGCCGACCACCAGCAGGTCACCGGCGGACCACTCGGCGTTCGCCAACGCCGACGCCCAGTCCGGCCCGTCGACGATCCGGGCGTCCTCCGGTACGCCGACATCGGGTTGCTCGGCCAGGGTGGCCAGGGTCTGGGTGAGGAACCCGGAAGCCTGCTCCCGCCAGGCGGCGATCACGGCGTCCTCGGCGTGCAGGCCTACCCCCGCCGGGTACATCGTCTGGCCTCGTACGGCGAAGGTGACCACGCGCAGCCGCGCGTCGATCTCCTGCGTTACCCGGGCCGCCTCGACGAGCACCGAGGTGGACGACGCCGTGCCGTCCACGGCCACGGTCACCCGCTCGACCTGCGGCACCGCCCCGCAGCGGTAGCCGCGAGGGGCCAGCGCGAGGGGGAGGTCGGCGCTGTGCAGCAGCCGGTCGGTGACACTGCCCATGCCGACGGTGCGGACGACGTACTCGGCGTCGATGTCCGGGCCCAGGATCGAGCGCGCGTGCGCGAGCGCGGATTCGGCCAGCTCGCGCAGGTGCGCGGCGTACGACTCGTCCACCCGCGCCATGCTGGGAACCTCCCAGCGGTCCGGTACGACGCAGCAGACGACCAGATCGCCGCCACCGGACCGGGACAGCAGCGCGCCGAGCTCCAGACCGCCGCGCCCGCGCGACTCCGGTGGATACCCGACGACGACGGTCACTGCTGGTCCTGGCCGCGCCGACCCGGATCGGCACCGCCCTGCTCCAGCCGCGAGTGCCGGATGCCGTACAGGAAGTAGAAGGCGAGCACGACGGCGACCCAGATGGCGAAGGCCAGGAACGTGACCCCCGGCAGACCGACGATGACGAAGATGCAGAACGCGATCGAGGCGATCGGCACGATGGGGTACAGCGGCACGGTGAAGCCGCGGGGGAGGTCCGGGGCGGTACGTCGCAGCACGATGACCGCCACCGACACGACGGTGAAGGCCGCCAGCGTCCCGATGCTGGTCAGGTCGGCCAGCCTGGACAGGGGCACAAGCCCGGCCAGCAAGGCGACGGCGGTGGCCACGATGATCGTGTTCGGGATCGGGGTGCCCGGCGTTGACCTTGCTCATCAACGGCGGCAGCATGCCGTCGCGGCTCATCGCGAACAGGATCCTGGTCTGCCCGTACAGCGTGACCAGGGTGACCGAGAAGATGGAGATGATCGCCCCGGCCGCGATGACGGTGCCCGGCCACGACGAGCCGACGACGTTCTGCAGGATCTGCGCGAGCCCGGCCTCCTGCTCCTCGAAGTCCTGCCACGGCTGCGCGCCGACCGCAACGAGCGCCACCGACAGGTAGACCACCGAGACGATGAGCAGGGCCAGCACGATCGCCCGCGGCATCGTCTTCTTCGGATCCTTGACCTCCTCACCCGCGGTGGACACGGCGTCCAGTCCGATGAAGGAGAAGAAGATGGCGCCGGTGGCCGCCCAGACACCCGCCGCACCGAACGGCGCGAAGTTCGACAGGTTGTCGGTGTTCCAGCCGGTGATGCCGACGACGACGAACAGGATGAGGACGCCGATCTTGATCAGCACCATGATCGAGTTGGCGCGCGCGGACTCACTCGTGCCGCGGATGAGCAGCAGCATGCACAGCAGTACCAGGACCATGGCCGCCAGGTTGAGCCAGCCGCCGTCCTCGGGTGAGTTCGACAGGACGGCGGGGATGCTGATGCCGAACAGGTTGTCCAGCAGCTGGTTGACGTACTGGGACCAGCCCACGGCCACGGCGGCGCTGGAGACGCCGTACTCCAGCAACAGGCAGGCGGCGATGCCCATCGCGACGACCTCGCCCAGGGTCGCGTAGGCGTAGGAGTACGACGAGCCGGAGACCGGGATGGCGCTGGCCAGTTCGGCGTAGCACAGGGCCGTCAGGCCGGCCACGATCGCGGCGAGCAGGAAGGAGAACACCACCGACGGGCCGGCTTCGGGCACCTCGGTGGTCAGGACGAAAAAGATGCCGGCGCCGATGGTGGCGCCGACGCCGAACATGGTCAGCTGGAACAGCCCGATGGAGCGCTTCAGGTCGCCGTGCCCGCGCGCGGCGCCGACGTCTTCCAGGGGAGTACGCCGGAACATCCTGGTCTTGAGCGTCGGCCGAGCCTCGGTCA
>JACCSC010000178.1 GCA_013813215.1 Geodermatophilaceae bacterium
GGAGGGTGGGCCGGAACTCGATGGTGGTCACGAAGAAGGTGCAGCTTTCACAGATGGACTCGAAGTGGCAGTCGGTCTGCACGGGTCGGGCGCAGTGGCCGTTGCCGAGCATCCGGCGGTGCATCTCCTGGCGGAGTTTGCGCATCTCGCTGCCCTTGTCGTGGCGGGGCAGCTGGCGTGGCTGTCCGTAGAGGGCCTCGACCTTCTCGGTGACGTTGAAGTACTCCTCGGCGACGGTCTTGTCCGCGATCCGGGCGTAGATCATGGTCATCGCGAGTGTCTTGTGGCCGAGCAGCGCGGCGATGGCGTCGATGCTCATGCCGCGGTTGATCGCCTGGGTGGCCAGGGTGTGGCGCAGCTGGTGTGCGGTGACGTGCCCGATCCCTGCCTCGTGGCTGATCCGATCCAGCGCGGCGCTGACCCGCAGCGAGGTGACAGGCCGGTTGCGTTCGAGCAGCAGCCGGTCGGTGCGTAGGCCGGTGGGCCGGTGGTTGGCGATCCAGTCGTCGAGCATCTCCTTCAGCTGCGGGTGCAGCGGGATGTAGCGGTCGTTGTGCAGCTTGCCGACGGGGATCCGTAGCCAGAAGGCGGACCCGATCTGGACGACCGCGTCGACGGTGAGCCCGAGCAGTTCGCTCTTGCGGATCCCGGTGCGGGCCAGCAGCTCAACGATCAGCCGGGACAGGGGATCGGGGTCTGCGCGCGATGCCCGCATGAGCCTGGTGGCGGCGGCGTCGTCGAGGAAACGCGGGAGAGGCTTGTCGATGATCCGGCACGGGTCGGTGCGTCATCCGGGGCCCGGATGGGTCCATCGCGGAGGCCATGATTGCGAGCCCACTGGATAAGCCCAACCGTGCCGACTCCGCCACGCCGGCGCGGTACCTCAGCTACGCCGAGGTTGCCGCGGTCACCGGGGCTTCGCGAATCCACTCTGCGCAAGTACGCGATGGAAGGGCGCATGCCCGAGCCGGACATGCGGGTCGGTAGATCACCGGGCTGGGCAGAGGACACCATCAAACGATGGATCGCCTCCAGGCCGGGCCGCGGCGCTCGGACGGATCTGGCTAAGCCTTAGCTTGGACGTGCTGTTCCCGCAACTGATGATCCGCCACCACCAGGGCGCGACGCAGATGCCCGCTGTTCTGACTGGATTCGTGTTGGGTGTGACGGCTCTCCCTAGTGCTGCAGCAGATCGAGAGGCGCAGCGAACGCGATAAGCGTGCGCCGGGCACGCCGGCTCGTCTGCCGATAGGGATGCTCGTGGCAGTGGGGGTGGACTTGTTCATCGACGGGGTGCTGGTCGGTGTCTCGGCCACAGTCGGTAAGGCGCAGGGCCGACTGCTGACCATCGCCCTAGTCAGCCACGTTGGTCACCGCCTCGATGGTCGACCGCCGAGCCGGCCTCACCGGTGCACGCGGCAGACACCGTCCGGCGTGGCGCCGGCGCCGGTACGGATCAAGGCCAGACCGGCACCGTCTTTGCCCTCGGCCCGGGTTCACCGTGAAGGATGCCGTCGTCGCACCGGCGACCAGCCGTGCTCGCTCAGCCGCCTCGACCTCTGGCCCTTCCGGGTCGACGGGGCGCAACAGCGGAGCAGTCTGGCCGGCACAGGCAGCCAGGGCAGTGGCCGCCAGCCCAGTACCACCAGCCACGAGCACCTGGCGGCGGCTCAACCGCAGCTCACTCGGCTCGGGATGGTACGAACCGCCAACCCTGCGACGCACGGGCGACTCACGCATTCGGAAACCTCCGGCAACTGGCCGTGAACTCGACGTTGGTCGATCGCCGAACACGATCCCGGCCGGGAGCCGCCAATCTACTATCTCAAGTAGTTCTTCGCCCGAGCCGGCCGGACCGGCTTCGAGGGGCCGATCACTTTCACCTAGCGAAGCAGGAGGTCGCCGGTGAACGCCGTGAGCACCGGACCGGATGCGATTCCGATGACCACCGAGACGATGGCTGCGGAGTAGGCGGCGACCTTGCCCCAGGTGCCGGCCAGGCTCAGCGTCTCGGGGTGGGCGGCGGGAGCTGCCACGTGCTCCGGCGGTGGTCGTCGGAAGAGCGGTGCGATCCAGCGCAGGTAGTAGAAGACGCTGATCGTGTTGTGGGCTCCAGGAGGCAGCGAAGCCGCCCGTGATCAGCCAGCCGCTGTTGCTGCACGACCTGTTGGGGGCGGCGTAGTCACGGAGGTCAACCGGTCGAACTCGAGCAGCGCCGACGCGGCCGAACGTCCCCGCAGCGCGGCATCGGCGTCCCCCTCGACGTGAGCGGTGACAATGGCTCCCTCAACGAGCAGCATCAGCCGGTCGGCCAGCACGGCGTGGTTGTTGACGCCCGCGCCGGCGGCCACGTCCCGCAGCAGCGCCCGGAGCGCCGCCTTGTGGTCGCGGGCGACGGCTCTCGCGGCCGGGCTGGCGGCGAACTCGCCGACGACGTTGATGAACGCGCAGCCGTTGTAGCTGGGTTCTGCGAACCACCTGCGCAGCGCTTCGAATACGGCCAGCACTCGCGCCGGCCCAGGCTCGGCGGCGGCCACTGCGCCACGCAGCCAGTCGAGCCAGCGCCGGTCCCGGCGCCGTAGGTAGGCCTCGACCAGAGCGTCCTTCGAGCCGAAGTGCGCATAGAGGGTTTTGGTCGCGACACCGGCCTCGGCCACCACGGCGTCGATCCCGACCGCCTGCACACCGCGGCTGTAGAACAGTCGCTCCGCGGCATCGAGCAGCCGCTGCGAGACGTCGGGGTCGAGGGTGCGGGTCGGGCTCATCGCCACCCAGCATAGGTTGCTGGACCCCGGTGACTCACGTCAAGATGCGCGCGTAGCTGCCTTCGTTGACTCATCACCGGATGCGCGCGGCGGGGTTGGCTTGGCTGTGGTGAATCGCTGCTGCGCGGCTTGGCGGGAGACGCCGAGCTGGGCGCCGATCGCCGACCAGGGATGTCCGGCTTGGCGGGCGCGGGTGACGGCCGCGGGAGGGTGTGTTCGGCGGCGGTGGCCTGCCGATCGGCGGTTCTGATCCAGGCGAGGACGTCGAGGTCGTGCCCGGTGAGTGGGACCGGCCGCTGGCCTTTGCCGAGGGTGGAACGCCTGCTCTGGCAGGAGCGGCACAGCGGCACCGGGCCGTAGCGGATGACCGCGGTCAGGGTGCAGTCCGGCCGGCTGGCCGGGTCGTCTACGTAGTGGCAGCAGACCGCGGCGTCAACAGGTCCTTGACGCGGCGGGGTGCTCACGAGGCCGCCCGCCGGACCGGGCGTGTGTCCAGCCGCCCCGATTCAGGCGCTGATCCCGGCGGCGAGGCGGCCCCGACACGAGGTTTGGTGCGCGCCGCGGTCTTGCTGGTGGTCAGGGTGAGCAGCTCGGCGGTGAGGGCCTGAACCTGGCGTTGGATCGCGGCCGGGTTCAGCTCGTCGTAGGTGTCGGTCATGATCGCCTTGTCCTCGGCGGTGACCACCGGGTGCCTGTCTTAGTCACCGCCTGGGGCTGGCTCATAGTCAGTCCCATCACCGGGGCCTACCGGCAACCCCAACCCCGCCCCGGCAGGCGCGCTGCTACGCGCGCATTCCTTGGTGAGTCAACGACCACCCCTACGCGCGCATATTTGGTGAGTCAACGCGTGGACTTGACGGCAAACGCTCGTTCTCCTACCGTTCTCCGGACCCGGAGAACGACTGTTTTTCGCCGTGACGAACGAGGAGTGGGCGATGGCCACCAGCGGGTTCAGGCTCGGGATCTACGTGTTCAAGGACGTCGAGATCCTCGACTTTGCGGCGCCACACGGGTGTGTTCTCTAGTAGCGCGACGCTTCGATCCCGAGCTCGAGGCGTTCCTCGTCGCCGATGCGCTGCGTCCGGTGCAGGCCCAAGCCGGTTTCACTGTGCTGCCTAACTATTCCTTCGCAGACCGGCCCGCGATGGACGCCTTCCTCATCCCCGGAGGCTTCGGCACTCGCCAGGAGATCGGCAACCGCCGGCTGCACGAGTTCGTCCGTAGCCAGCCGGACGAGACGCTGCTCACCAGTGTGTGCACGGGTTCTTGGATCTACGCGAAGATGGGGCTGCTCGACGGCATCCCCGCGACCAGCCGTAAGGAACCCGACAGGGGTCGAGGCCAACCCGCCGGGCAAGGTGCCGATAGACCGCCTCGCCGAGATCGCACCGGCGTGCCGGATCAGCCGCGCCCGGGTCGTCGACGCCGGGCGCATCGTCACTGCGGGCGGCATCGCTTCGGGCATGGAACTGGGATTCCAGCTGCTGCGCCGTGCCGGATACGCCGAGGACCTGATCGGCGAGGTCGCCAGAGTCATGGAGTACCAGGACGCCTACCAGCTCTACCTCAACGATCTCGAGACGGTTTAGCTTTGCTACCACTTGGCAGGGAGGTCCCATGGCACTGACGTTTCTCGACCGTGAGCACACCGTGGCCGGTCCCGGTTACAGCCGCTGGCTCATTCCGCCCGCAGCCCTCGCCGTACACCTGAGCATCGGTCAGGCCTACGCCACCAGCGTGTACAAGAACGCACTGGTCGCGCACTTCGACACCTCGCTTACCGCCATCGGGATCATCTTCTCGATCGCGATCGTGATGCTGGGAGTCTCGGCTGCCATCTTGGGAACGTGGGTGGACCGGGTCGGACCTCGCAAGGCCATGTTCGCGTCCGCGTGCTTCTGGGCGTCCGGCTTCCTGGTCGGCGCGCTCGGGATCGGTACGAATCAGCTGTGGCTGGTCTACCTCGGGTACGGATTCATCGGCGGCATCGGCCTTGGTATCGGCTACATCTCGCCGGTCTCCACCCTGATCAAGTGGTTCCCGGACCGGCCAGGCCTGGCCACCGGTATGGCGATCATGGGTTTTGGTGGCGGCGCGCTGATCGCCTCGCCGTTGTCCAGCCAGTTGCTCGGCTTCTACGACAGCGGCTTCAATCCGACCGATCCCACCACCGTGGCCTCTGGTGACGCGGTGATGAAGCTGTTTGTCACGCTGGCCGTCATTTACTTCCTGGTGATGATGCTTGGCGTGTTCAACGTTCGGGTCCCAGCACCGGGCTGGAAACCACCGAACTTCGACCCGGCGAAGATCACGACCAAGAAAATGATCACCGCTAACAACGTCTCGGCGAAAAACGCGGTCAAGACCCCGCAGTTCTGGTTGCTGTGGACGGTGCTGTTCTGCAACGTCACGGCTGGCATCGGCATCCTGGAACAGGCCAGCCCGATGATCCAGGACTTCTTCCGCGGTGGGGACGGCGTGTCTGCGGTTGCGGCTGCAGCAGGTGCCGGCTTCGTGGGACTGCTGTCGATCTTCAACATGGCCGGGCGCTTCGTCTGGTCGAGCACGTCGGACTACATCGGACGCAAGCCGATGTACGCAATCTATCTCGGCGGGGGGATCATCCTGTACTTCCTGTTGGCAACCTTCGGCAACACCGCAACCGCTCTTTTCGTCTTGCTGGCCGCGATCATCCTCTCCTTCTATGGCGGTGGTTTCGCGACGGTTCCGGCCTACCTGCGTGATCTGTTCGGCACCTACCAGGTGGGCGCGATCCACGGCCGGCTGCTGACCGCATGGTCTGCTGCCGGAGTTGCCGGACCGCTGATCATTAACGGCTTCCTCGATGCCCAGGGAACGCCGGGTGAACTGGTCGCCTCGGACTACCGGCTAGCCCTCTACACGATGGTCGCGGTGCTGGCCGTCGGCTTCGTGGCCAATCTGTTGATCAAGCCGGTTTCCGACCGGTTCCACGAGAGCGCGGGCCATACCGACGCCTTCCTCGAAGCTCACGACGCGGAATCCGGTGGCCAGGTTGTATCCGGAAGGAGTTCCTGATGCCCGGTAACGAAAATCAGCCAGCCAGCCAGCGGCCGCGGTTGGTGGTGTCCTGGCTGATAGTGGGAGCTCCGCTGGCGTACGGGATCTACCAGACGATCAGTCGTACGCTGCCCCTGTTCGGAGGCTGACCGGCTCTCCTAGCCGATGATCATGAGCGGCTGGGATGCAGATCGTGCCGGCACCGTAGAATACTGACGAGAGGTTTCAGCCATGCCCAGACCGAGACGTCCGGCACTGCCTCGGTTGACCCAGCCGCTGGTTCGCGAGAACGGCGAACTCAGGCCGGCGACCTGGGACGAGGCGCTGGATCGGGTGGCGACCGGATTCGCCGCCGCGCGGGATACCTACGGGCCGACCTCGTTCGGCATGTTCAGCTGCTCGAAGGCTTCCAACGAGACCAACTTCATCGCTCAGAAGTTCGTCCGTTCGGTGATCGGCAGCAATAACATCGACTCCTGTAACCGAACTTGACACGCTCCTAGCGTCGTCGGTCTGGCGGCAGTGTTCGGAGCAGGTGGCGGCACCAGCTCATATCGCGACATCGAGGACACCGATTTCATCGTCCTGTGGGGTTCCAATGCGCGCG
>JACCSC010000192.1 GCA_013813215.1 Geodermatophilaceae bacterium
GCTCGGCGGGGCCGACACGCTGGCCGCGGCGCTGCAGGCACTGGTGGCGGCGATCCCGGACACCGGGTTCCTGGCGATCATGGCCTACCTGGACCGGCAGGACGACGCCTCCGCCGCCGACCTGCGCGGCGAGCTGGCCCGGTCCAGCGGCAATGCGGTCACCTTCGGCTGGGCCCCCCGGTTCCTGCACTCGACCGGCCAGTACCACAAGGGCGGCCCCCAGGCCGGGGTGTTCCTGCAGCTCACCGCGGACCCGGACGGGCAGCTGGACGTGCCCGGCCGCCCGTACGACTTCGCCACCCTGCAGGCCGCACAGGCCGGTGGCGACCGGCAGGCGCTGGCCGGCCGGGACCGCCCGCTCCTGCACCTGCACCTGACCGACCGGGCTGCTGGTCTCGGGCAGCTTCTGGAGGCCGTACCGTGAGCGACCCTCTGATCATCGAACCCCCGCGGCCCAACCCGCTGCGCGACCCGCGGGACCGCAGGCTGCCCCGGGTGCCGGAGCCGTGCGCGCTGGTGGTCTTCGGAATCACCGGCGACCTGGCCCGCAAGAAGCTGCTCCCGGCCGTGTACGACCTGCACAGCCGGGGTCTGCTGCCGACCGACTTCGTGCTGGTCGGGTTCGCCCGCCGGGACTGGAGCGACGGCGACTTCGAGGACATGGCCCGGGAGGCCGCCCGCACCGGCGCCCGGACGCCGTGGCGGGAGGAGCTGTGGTCCCGGCTGGCCGGCAACATCCGGTTCGTGCCGGGGTCCTTCGACGACGACAACGCCTTCGACGAGCTGTCCCGGGTGCTGGACGAGATGCGCGACTCGCACGGGATCAAGGGCAACGCCGCGTTCTACCTGTCCATCCCGCCGTCGGCGTTCCCGGTCGTGCTCAAGCAGCTGCAGCGGACCGGGATGGCCGACAATGGCAAGTCCGGCGGCTGGCGCCGGGTCGTGGTGGAGAAGCCCTTCGGCACCGACCTGGAGTCCTCCCGGGAGCTCAACGACCTGGTCGACGACGTGTTCACGGCCGAGGACGTCTTCCGCATCGACCACTACCTGGGCAAGGAGACGGTCCAGAACATCCTGGCCCTGCGCTTCGCCAATCAGCTCTTCGAGCCGGTGTGGAACTCCCACTACGTCGACTCGGTGCAGATCACGATGGCCGAGGACGTCGGCATCGGCTCCCGGGCCGGCTTCTACGACCAGACCGGCGCGGCCCGGGACGTGCTGCAGAACCACGTCCTGCAGCTGCTGGCGCTGGTCGGCATGGAGGAGCCGGTCGAGTTCACCCCGGACGCGATCCGGACCGAGAAGATCAAGGTGCTGCGGGCGATCACGCTCCCCGCCGACCTCGGGTCGTACGCGATTCGAGGGCAGTACACGCAGGGCTGGCTGGCCGGCGAGCGGGTGCTGGGCTACCGGCAGGAGAAGGACGTGCCGGAGCCCTCCCAGACGGAGACGTACGCAGCCGTCACGCTCGACATCGAGACCCGGCGCTGGGCCGGGGTGCCGTTCTACCTGCGCACCGGCAAGCGGCTGCCGCGCCGGGTCACCGAGATCTCGATCCTGTTCAAGAAGGCGCCGCACCTGCCGTTCTCCAAGACCGACACCGAGGAGCTGGGCCACAACCAGCTGGTGATCCGGGTCCAGCCGGACGAGGGCGTCACGCTCAAGTTCGGCTCGAAGGTGCCCGGCTCGCAGATGGAGGTCCGGGACGTCGCCATGGACTTCCTGTACGGCGAGACGTTCACCGAGGCCAGTCCCGAGGCCTACGAGCGGCTGCTGCTCGACGTCCTGCTCGGCGACGCCATGCTGTTTCCGTTGAACGAGGAGGTCGAGGCGTCCTGGGACGTCATCGACCCGCTGGAGGAGCACTGGTCGGGGCAGGCGCCGTACCGGTACCGGGCCGGCGAGTGGGGGCCGGGCGAGGCCGAGCAGATGCTGGCCCGCGACGGCCGCGTCTGGCGCCGGCCGTGACGGAGGGCAAGCGATGAGCACGCTGTGGGACACCACCGGCTCGCAGGTGGTCAAGGCGCTGACCGCGGAACGCCGGGCCGGCGGGACCGTGATGTCCGGCCTGGCCCTGACCCTGGTCATCGTGGTCGACGAGAAGCAGGTGGCCGAGGCCGAGGAGGCCGCTCGGATCGCCGCCTCGGTGCACCCGTGCCGGCTGCTGCTGGTCGTCCGGCGGCAGGTCGACGCACCGGTCCCGCGCCTGGACGCCGAGGTACTCATCGGCGGCCGGCTCGGGCCGGGCGAGGCGGTGGTCATGCGGATGTACGGGCGGCTCGCGCTGCACGCGGAGTCCGTGGTGCTGCCGCTGCTCGCCCCCGACGCCCCTGTGGTCACCTGGTGGCACGGACCGCCGCCGGAGGTGATCGCCCACGACCCGCTGGGTGTCTTCGCCGAACGCCGGATCACCGACTGTGCGTGGCTGCCCGACCCGGCCCAGGGCCTGGCCACCCGGGCCGCGGACTACCTGCCCGGTGACACCGACTTGTCGTGGACCCGGACCACCGGCTGGCGGGCCGCGTTGGCGGCGGCGTTCGACTCCCTGTCGGGTCAAGCCCTGGGCGGCCGGGTGGAGGGCAACCCGAACTCCCCCAGCGCCCAGCTGCTCACTGGTTGGCTACACGCGCGGCTCGGTGCTCCGATCGAGCTCGTGGACACCGAGCGCCCGAGCGGTACCCACGTGGCGGCGGTCCGGATCGACCTGGACACCGATCGTGAGGTCGTCCTGCGCCGGCTGGACGCCGGAGCGGTGTCGGTGACCGGCGGCGCCGGGCCGGACACCGTCATCCAGCTCCCCGTGCGGTCGCTGGGCGAACTGCTCGGTGAGGAGTTGCGCCGGCTCGACGCCGACCAGCCCTACGGTGAGGCGTTGGGCGCGGCCACCGGGGTGACCGGTTTGGCCGGACGCTCGGGCCGGCGCCGGCACGTCTGGAAGGATCCGGCCGAGCGGGCCAACGCGTAACACCCACGAAAACGGCCCCTGCGCTCGCGTTTCCGCGGGCACCCCGGAAGAGTGTCTCCCTGTGAGCGGCCCGCAGATCGCCGTACAGAGCAACGCCGAGTCGCTGGCCGCCTCCGTCGCGGCCCGGCTGACGACTCGCCTGGTCGACATCCAGGCCACCGGGCGCGTCCCGTCCGTGGTCCTCACCGGCGGCCGGATCGGCATCGCCGTCCTGCGCCTGGTCCAGGAGGCGCCCGCCCGCGACGCCGTGGACTGGCAGCGGGTCGAGTTCTGGTGGGGCGACGAACGCTACGTCCCGGTCGGCGACCCCGAGCGCAACGACGCCCAGGCCCGCGAGGCACTGCTGGATCGGGTCGCGGTCGATCCTGACCGGGTGCACTCGTTCCCGGCCTCCGACGGGTTGTTCGGAGACGACGTGGACGCCGCGGCCGACGCGTACGCCGCCGAGCTGGCCACCCACGCCCGGCCCGAGGACCACGGACCGGTCCCCCGCTTCGACGTGCTGCTGTTGGGGATCGGCCCCGAGGGCCATACCGCGTCGATCTTCCCCGAATCGCCGGCGGCGTACGAGGAGCGCTCGGTCGTCGCCGTACGCAACTGTCCCAAGCCGCCGCCCACCCGACTGACCCTGACGTTCCCCGCCCTGTGCGCGGCCCAGGAGGTCTGGCTCGTGGTGGCCGGCGAGGACAAGGCCGGTGCCGTCGCTATGGCGTTGGGCGGTGCGGGCCGGGTGCAGATCCCGGCCGCGGGAGCGCGGGGCCGCAGCCGGACGCTGTGGCTGCTCGACCGGACGGCCGCATCGAAGCTGTCCCCGGAACTGCTGCGGCTGCCCGTCTCCTGATCCACCGATCAGCTCAGCCGCAGCACCTCACCGGCCCGGGTCGAGCGCGCCACTGCGTGTCCGAGCAGCGCCGCGATCACCGTGGAGACCGCGACGGCGGCCGCGGTGACGCCGAGCAGGCCGATCGGAACCTCGAACGCCGGGGGCGGCGGGAACGTCGGGTTGAGTTCCAGCAGCCGGTAGGTCACGAGCACGCACAGCAGGCCGAGGCCGACGCCGGCCAGCCAGGCGCCACCGGGCACCACCCCGACCTCGGTGGCCAGGGACCGGACATGGCCGGGAGCGGTCAACCCCATCCGTCGGGACAGGTGGTACGAGGCGAAGCGTTGCCGCTGCCGGACGGCCAGGTAGAGCAGCAGAGCCGTGATGGAAATCAGGCCGGCCAGGGTGGCGATGGTCTGCAGGTAGTCGAAGGTCCAGGTGACCGGCAGCAGGTCCACGGCGGACACGAACGCGTCGGGCGTGCGCAGCCGGTCCAGCTGGACGCCCTGGGCGGCCAGCGAGACGACGAGGGCGTCGGCGTGCTCGGCGTCGGTCCAGACCTCGATCTGGCGCTGGGCGTAACGGTCCAGGTCGCCCAACCGGTCCCGGTCGACGACCAACATGGCCTGGGTCGGACTGCGCAGGCCGGGGAAGGTGCTCGCCGTTCCCACGACGTCGATCGGCAGCCGGTTCCGGAACAGGTCCACCTCGGTGACCGGCGCGCCCGGGTCACCGATCAGCAGCGCCGGCAGCGGACCGGTGTCCGAGGCGTCGCCGCGCAACGGTGTGAGCAGCTCCTCGGGGCTGCCTCCGATGGCATCGGAGTCCCACGACGCGAAGTCGGCGAAGACCTCGGGCTCGATGCCGAGCAGCTGGATCCTGCGGTCGTTGACCTGCGCGGCCCGGACGACGTTGACGAACGTCCCGAGCCCCTCGACGTCCGGCGTCGGTTCGATGCCGGCGTTCGCGCGCAGGTCGAACGCCTGGTCCGTGCCGTTGTACGTCCCGGACTTGGCCGACACGCTCGCGGCCAGGGACTCGGTGAGGCCGGCGGAGTAGGCCAGCACCCCGACCGGTACGGCGGTGAGCACGAACACGGCCAGGACCGCGCTCAGGCTGCTGGTCAGGCTGCGGATCGACAGCCAGCCGGCCGGGCGCCACCGCGGTGAACGCCGCCGGGCCAGCGGCAGCAGCCAGCTCAGCAGCCGGGCCACGAGCAGCAACCCACCGAGCAGGGCCAGCATTGAAGGCCACCAGCAGCGGGTTCAGCGCGACCGTCTCGCCGAACGACGTCGCTCCGCCCTGTTCCGCCGCCCGCCGGTAGACGTCGTACGCCGCCGCCACCAGACCGAGGGCCAGCAGGCCCGCGGCCGTGGCCACCGCCACCGTCTGGGCCACGGTCCCGAGCGCCCCCGGATCCACGTGGGGCGAGGGGCCGAGCAGCGCGACCAGGCCCGCGGCGCCCGCCCAACCGGCCAGCGCCCCGAGCGCCGCCGGTGGCAGCATCTCCAGGACCCCCTTGACGCCGATCAGACTGTTCGGGACACCACGGGAGCGCAGCAGCTCCACCTCACGCCCGCGCTGCACCACCCACAGTCCGCCGGCCGCGACGACCAGCAGCAAGGCCACCAGGGTGGCCGCGAGCGCGATCGGCGCCACCGGACCGCGCAGGGTGGACGCGGCCTCATCTCCGGAGCCGACCAGTGCCGCCAACTCGTCGGCCCGGTCGTAGCCGCTACCGCTTCCCGCGCCCAGACCGGGCGCCGGTCGGCGGATCTCGCCCGGCAGGGGTTCGACCTGATCGGCCAAAGCCCCGGCTTCGGCGATACTCGACTGGGTCAGGTCGATCGGGGAATACCACCAACCGAAGATCTCCGGGGCTGTGTCGCCGAGTTCGGGGAGCTCCGGCACAGCGAGTACATAGTGGCCGGATCGACCAGCACGAACGGCGGCGGCCGGAACTCCAGATCGGGCACGATGAGGTCGGACCAGGTGCACCAGTACGCCGGCAGGTCGGTGAACACGCCGTCGCCGCCCAGGTCCCGGTAGATCCCCGCGATCGGCGCGTCGCCGAAGGCGAACTGCAAGGTGTCACCGGCCCGTAGCCCCCGCAGCCCGGCGTACCGGTCGGTCAACCACACCCCGGTGTCGCCGGCCTGCTCGACGATCTCGACGTGCTCCAGGACGTCGGCCCGGGCGAACAGCGTGACCTCGAAGTTCACCCGGTCGGTGCCCGGTCGCAGCTGCGCGGCGGTCGTCATCACGCGGTACGGCGCTGGCAGCCCGAATGCGCTCATGGCTGCGGTGAGCAGGATCGAGGCGCGGCCGCGAGCTACCGGTGCGCTCGGGGACTTGCCGGAGCCGGGCAAGTGTCCGGTCTCGACCTCACCGACTCACCCGTGTCCGGCCCGTAGGGCCTCAGGACCGCCGGGAACGGACCTTGGCCAGGGCTTCGTCGAGAATGGCCGCGCCGTCGGCGTCGCTGCGCCGCTCCCGGACGTAGGCCAGGTGTGTCTTGTACGGCTCGTTGCGCGGAGCCGACGGCGGTGCCGCCTGCTCCCGACCTGCGGGCAGGCCGCACTGTGGACAATCCCAGTGCTCCGGTACCGCGGCGTCTTCGGCGAAAGCCGGGCGCGTCTCATGCCCCTTGGCGCACCAGAACGGCACCCTCGTTCGCGGTGCCGCCTCGCCTCGCTCGGATTCGCCCATCGGCCCGGCGCCGACCCGGCTACCGCGGATCGCGTTCCCACCTGCCACGTGTGTGCTCCTGCTCTGAGACGGGTCGTTCGGATCTGCGGGCCGGATCGCCTCGAGGCGCGTTCTTACGCCGCCTTGAGCAGGATGCCCAGGGCGACGATGCAGACCGTCCAGATCGAACCGACCAGAATGGTGATCCGGTTGAGGTTCTTCTCCACGACCGACGACCCGGACAGCGAGCTGGTCATCCCGCCGCCGAACATCGACGACAGGCCACCACCCTTGCCCTTGTGCAGCAGGATCAGCACGATCAGCAGGATGCTGGTCGCCAGGGCGAGGATGGTCAGCGTGGTCGTCATCGGTGGCTACTGGCTTTCATGAGTAACTTCAGTGCCTTTCTCGGTTCGTCGGCAACAGCCTAACCCGGCGCGTCGCGGACCCCGACGACCGCGAGGTCATATCCGCCGTACGCCGGATGCAGCGCGGCGTTGCGCAGCCGTTCCCCCGCCAGCACGATCACCCGGTCCTCCAGCAACGGCACGTACGCCGCCGCCTCGACCAGCGCCGCGTCGAGGTCCCGCCAGGCCGACGCCGCGGCCGCCGGGTCCGGAGCGGACAGCGCGGTGCTCACCAGGTCGGTCAGGGCCGGGTGGACGATCTCGGCGTAGTTGGCGTTACCGGCCGGCTGCACGGCGCTGACCAAGGGCGGGAAGTACGTCGCCGGCGTCGGCAGGTCGCCGGTCCAGGCGGTCAGCAGGATGCCGTAGCCGGCGGCCGCGACGTTCGGCGGCCGGCCGATCTCCGCGCCGTAGTACGTCGCGGGATCCAGCGCCGTCACCTGCGCGTCGATGCCGACCCGAGCCAGGTCGGCGGCGACCTCCCGGGCCAACTGCAGCGGTCGCTGCTCGTTCGGGGCGGCGATCCGGGTGCTGAACCCGTCGGGCCGGCCACAGGCCGCCAGTTCGGTCCGGGCGGCAGCCAGCCCGTCCACCGGCACCGGCGCCGCCCCCTCGGGACTGGAGCCGGGCAGCCCGCGGGGCCACAGCATCGACGCCGCGCTGGCCGCCTCGGCACCGACCTGCTCGACGAGCCCCGCCCGGTCCACCGCGTAGGCCACCGCGCGGCGGCAGTGCTCGTCGTCCATCGGTGCGACGCCCTGCGGCAGGGCCAGCATCCGCACGCTTCCGCTGGGGGCGCGGTCGACTCGGGCGCGCAGGCCGACGTCGGCCTCGATCCTGGGCAGGAGGTCCTCCTGGACACCGGCCGGCATCAGGTCCAGGTCGGCGCTCCCGCCGACGACCCGCTGGTCGCGGTCGGGCCCGGACAGGCCGGTGCGGATCTCGATCCGGTCCGGCAGCGCGGTGCGGACGGAGTCCGAGCTGCGGTCCCAGGACGGGTTGCGCTCCAGCGCGATGCCGAGGACCGGGTCGACCGTGGCGATCGTGTAGGGACCGGAGGAGACCGGGTCGGCGCCGTAGTCGGCGCCGGTGTCGGCGGCCTGCGGTACGGGACTGCTCGACGGCAGCGCCATGACGTGGTCGAAGTCGGCGTACGGGCGGTTCAGGCGGAACACGAGCGTGTGGGCGTCCGGCGTCTCGATGCCGGCCAGGCCGAGGTTGTTCGGGTCGGGATCGGTGTACGGGCCGCCGTACACGTTGGCCGGGTCGTCGAGCAGGTCCACGACGTAGGTGGGCCCACCGACGATGACGTCGGAGGCGAAGGACCGCTCGATCCCGTACTTCACGTCCTGTGCGGTGATCACCTGGCCGTCCTCGAACCGCTGGTCCGGCTTGAGCGTGTAGGTCCACGTCCGGCCGCCGTCGGTGGTGACCCCGGTATCGGTGGCCAGGTCGGGCACCAGCTGCGCCCCGGCCTCGCCCGGCGCTGCGGCGTACGTGACCAGGGTCCTGGTGTACAGGCGCATGATGTTCCACACCCAGGGGAAGTACGAAGCGGCCGGGTCGAGGCTGTCCGGCGTACCGGCCACTACCCGCAGCGTTCCGCCGGGCTCGTCGGACGGCGAGCGCACCGCGTCGACCCCGCCGTCGGCCTCGGCGCCGCTGGGCACGCTGGCCGCCCGCGGCTGGGGGGCGGAGCCGGTGCACCCGGTGACCGCGATTGCCACCAGCACGACCGCGGCGAGCGCGGCCTCACGGCGGCGATACGGCACTGCGGGCGCACTCGTCGCCGCGGAGGCGGCCTGCATGGGGTGCCCTTCGGTCGCGTCTTCGGCTAGCCCGTCGGGGGCGCCGCCGCGCGGCAGATCGCGGCGAACTCCTCGGCGTCCAGGCTGGCCCCGCCGACGAGGGCCCCGTCCACGTCGGCTTGGGCGAGGATGCCCTCGGTGCTGGCCGCCTTGACCGAGCCGCCGTACAGGATACGCAACTTCGCCGCCGCCTGCGGGGACAGCAGCTGCGCGGCCCGCTGCCGGAGCGCCGCGCAGACTTCCTGTGCATCCTCCGGGGTGGCCACCTTGCCGGTGCCGATCGCCCAGACCGGCTCGTAGGCGAGCACGAGGCCACTGAGCTCGGCGGCGGCGATTCCGGCCAGCGCGCCGTCGAGCTGGGCCAGGCAGTGCCCGACCTGCTCGCCGGCCTCGCGGACCGGCAGGTGCTCTCCCACGCATACCAGCGGCGCGAGGCCGTGGGCGAGCGCGGCTCGCACCTTGGCGTTGACCGTGACGTCGTCCTCGGCGTGGTCCGTACGCCGCTCGGAGTGCCCGATCACGACGTACTGGCAGCCCAGCGCGGCCAACATCGCCCCGCTGACGTCGCCGGTGTGCGCGCCGTCCGGGTGCGGCGAGAGGTCTTGCGCGCCGTATCCGAGCAGCAGCTGGTCGCCGTCGATCAGCGTCTGCACGCTGCGCAGGGAGATGTACGGCGGCAGCACCACGACCTCGACGGCGGTGAGTTGACCCGTCTTGAGGCTGAAGGCGAGCTTCTGCACCAGGGCGATGCCCTCGAGGTGCGTGAGGTTCATCTTCCAGTTGCCCGCGATCAACGGACGGCGCTTCACGGTCAGTCCTCCAGCACGGCGAGGCCCGGCAGCGTCTTGCCCTCCAGGTACTCCAGGGAGGCGCCGCCGCCGGTGGAGATGTGCCCGTAGGACGACTCGTCCAGGCCCAACGTCCGCACGGCCGCCGCCGAGTCGCCCCCGCCGACCACCGACAGCCCGTCGACCGCGGCCACCGCCTTGCCGACGCCCTTCGTGCCCCCGGCGAACGGCGACAGCTCGAACACGCCCATCGGGCCGTTCCAGAACACCGTCTTCGCCCCGTCGAGGGCCCGGATGAACACCTGGACCGACTGCGGCCCGATGTCCAGCCCCTTCAGCCCGTCCGGGATGGACTCCACCGGCACCACCGTGATCTGCGCGTCGGCGACCACCGACTCGGCACACGCGATGTCCACCGGCAGCACGATCCGGTCGCCCGCGCTGTCCAGCAGCCGCCGGCAGGTGTCGACCTGGTCCTCCTCCAGCAGCGAGCCGCCGACGCCGTGGCCCTGCGCGGCGAGGAAGGTGAAGCACATCCCGCCGCCGATGATCAGCCGGTCCACT
>JACCSC010000212.1 GCA_013813215.1 Geodermatophilaceae bacterium
AGTAGCGGCTCCTGGCCAGGGACAGCTGGCTGACGCCGAGGTAGCGGACCCGGAAGCCGGCCTCGCAGTAGCCGAGGTAGAACTCCCACATCCGGCGGAAGGTCTCGTCGAAGCCCAGCGAGGCGACCTCCGGCCAACGCTCGAGGAAACGGGACCGCCACTGGCGCAGCGTCTCGGCGTAGTGCGGGCCGAGGTCGCGGCGTTCGACGATCTCCAGCGAGGTGTGCGCGTCGAGGTTGTCCTCGATCGCCCGGATCGACGGGATCATGCCGCCGGGAAAGATGTACTTGTGCATCCACGAGTACGAGTTCCGCGTCGCCAGCAGCCGGTCGTGCGGCATGGTGATCGACTGCAATCCGACCCGCCCGCCGGGGGCGAGTAGCCGGTCCAGCGTCTGGAAGTACGTCGGCCAGTAGTCCATGCCGACCGCCTCGATCATCTCCACCGAGACCACGGCGTCGTACTGCCCGACCGCCTCGCGGTAGTCCTGCAGCACGACCCGCACCCGGTCGGCGCACCCGGCCGCCGCGATCCGCTGCTCGGCCAGCGCCTTTTGCTCCGCCGACAGCGTCAGCGAGACGACCTGGGCCCCGCGCTGGGCGGCCCGCAAGGCCAAGGCGCCCCAGCCGGTACCGATCTCCAGCAGCTGCGAGCCGGCCCGCACCCGGGCGAAGTCGAGAATGCCGTCGATCTTGCGTAGCTGCGCGTCGTGCAACGTGTCGGCGTCCTCGAACCACGCCGAGGAGTACGTCATCGTCTGGTCCAGGAACCGCGCGAACAGGTCGTTGGACAGGTCGTAGTGCCGGGCGATGTTGTCCCGCGCCTGGTCGACGGTGTTCTCCTCCTCCGCCGGCTGTGTCCGCTCGACGGCATTGCGGAAGCGCTGCAGCGTCGGGTGGATCAGCCTCGACATCCGCGCGGCGAAGGGGGCGAGCAGGTCGGCCAGATCGGTGCCCGGGCCGGTCGTCCAGTCGCCCACCATGTAGGACTCGCCGAAGCCGATCTTGGCGTCGCTGCCCAACCGGTCGAAGAAGTCGCCCGGCCGCACCACCCGCATCACGGGGTCCTGCTTGGTTCCCGCCCCCAGCATGCGGCCGTCCGGGTAGACGACTCGCACCGGCAGAGTGCGGACCGCACTGTGGAACAGCCCACGCGCGATCCGCGCCTTGGCCCGGTTACGGGTCGGTACGGCGAGGCCGGGCCAGTGCCCCTGGTTCGGGCGCGGCACGAGCCGCAACACCGGGCGCACCTCGGTCGGCTCGAGCATCGGTGCTGCGGTCACGTGACACCTTCCTGGGCAATGTGCTTGGGACGTCGTACAACGGGCACCCGGCGTAGCCACAGGCGGATGCCCTGCCAGCGGATCAGCGCGCTCACCCGTTGCGGCATGAACGGCCGGCGTAGCGAGGTCGTGAGCACGTGGCCCAGCGTGGCTGAGCGGGCGGTCCCCCGCAGGGTGGCGGTGAACGGCGTCGCCCCGTCCTGCTGCAGGGCCATGGTGACCGACAGCTGCTCACCCGGGGGCGAGAAGCGCATGAGGTAGCGGCCGTCCACGGTCAGGAACGGCGAGACGTAGAAGGCCTTGTCCGCCTCGGCCCGGCCGGCCGGGTCGGGCCGCAACAGGTAGGCGTGCCGCTCGCCGTAGGTGTTGTGCACCTCGGCCACGATGCAGGCCAGTTCGCCGGTGCCGTGATAGCACCAGTGCACGCTGATCGGGTTGAAGACGTAGCCGGCCACGCGAGCGTTGGCCAGCATGAGTACCCGCCCGCCGGCCAGGTCGATGCCGTGCTGCGCAAGGAAGGCGTCGACGTTCGCCCGTAGCGACAGCGCCGGCGAGCCGAGGTGGTCGCGGGGCTCGAAGCGGGCCAGCCAGCCCAGGCCGCGGGGCAGCGTGGGCAACCGGTCGAGGTCGACCAGCCACATGTGCACGCCGTAGGAAAAGGCGTTGGCCGCCGGTGGCCCGCCCGGTACCACGCGGCGGGTGTGCCCGACCACGGCGTCGTACAGGGCCGGCGTCCGGACCGCAGTGTGGACCGGCGCGGCGACCGGAGACGCCGCGAGCGCGGTCACCACGACACCCCGAAGCTCGCGGCCGCGCGGACCCCGGCCGCGCAGCCGTCCTCGTGGAAGCCCCAGCCGTGATAAGCGCCGGCGTACGCCGTCGTCGCGGTGTTCAGCGAGGGCAGCAGGCCTTGCGCGGCCACGGCTTCGGGGGTGTACGCCGGGTGGGCGTACGCCATCCGGTCCAGCACCGACGCAGGGTCGATCCGGTCCGCGGCGTTCAGCGAGACGACGTAGTCCAGCGGCTCGTCGAACTGGTGCAGCCGGTTCATCCAGTAGCTGACGACGACCTCGTCACCGACCGGATCGCAGGTCGGCATCAGGTAGTTCCACGACGCCCGGGCGGCGCGGGCCCGCGGCAGGATCGAGGAGTCGGTGTGCAGGACCGTCGAGTTCGGCGAGTAGCTGAACGCTCCGAGCACCGCCCGCTCGGCCGGGGTCGGGTCGGCCAGCAGCTGCAGCGCCTGGTCGGGGTGCGTCGCGATCACCACGCGATCCACCGGGAACAGCTGGTCGGCGTCGTCACGGATCTCGACACCCACGCTGGTACGCCGTACCGACCGGATCGGAGTCGACGTCTGTACCGCGGTCAGCCCCTTCGCCGCCCGCTCGACGTAAGCCCCTGACCCGCCGATCACCGTGCGCCACAGCGGGGAGCCGGACACGCTGAGCATGCCGTGGTTGTCGAGGAAGCTGAACAGGTAGCGCGCCGGGTACTGCAGCGACGCCTCTGGTCCGGTGGACCAGACAGCGGCCACGACGGGCACCATGAAGTGGCGGACGAAGTACGGCGAGAAGCCGCCGAGGGCGAGGAACGCCCCGAGTGTCACCGCGTCGACCCGGGCCGGGTCGCCGGTCGAGTACGCGGCCAGCAACCGCTTGGCCTGCCGGTGGAAGCGCTTGACCTCGGCCAGCAGCCGCAGGTAGCGCGGGTTCACCGCGGTGGAGCGCTGGGCGAACAGGCCGGCGAACCCGCGGGCGCCGGCGTACTCCAGGCCGCAGCCCTCACAGCGGACGCTCATGCTCATCTCGGTCGGCTGGGTGGCCACGCCCAGCTCGCCGAACAGCCGCAGCAGGTTCGGGTAGGTCCGTTCGTTGTGCACGATGAAACCGGTGTCGATCGGGATGAGCCGGCCGTCGGAAGTCGGGATGTCGTGGGTGTGCGCGTGCCCGCCGAGCCGGTCGTCGGCCTCGAGGAGCGTGACGTCGTACTCCCGCTGCAGCACGTAGGCCGCCGTCAACCCCGCCACGCCGGAGCCGATCACGGCGACCGTCCCGCGTGCTGTGGCGCTCATGTCGACTCCTAGCGGTCCACGGCGGGGTTGGTCCGAGGAACCACCAGCGGCACCTGGAGACCGGCCGGCGGCTCCTCGTCTAAAGCATTCGCAATCAGCGGCCACATCGGTTCGGCGCCCAGCAGGCTCAGGACCGCGTTGCAGGCGAACGCGTGCCAGTCGCGGACCCGTCGCAGCATCGCGTGCCCGACCCCTTCGACCTCGAAGCGGGCCACGTCCGCGTGCTGGCGCTTGGCCCGCAGCGCCCAGGCGGCCGACAGCCGGGAGTCCACCCAGCGGTCCCGAGTCCCGTGCGCGAGCAGCACGGTGCGGCCGGTCAGGTCGGGGATCGGCTCTTCCGGCGGCAGCCACGGCGCCAGGCCGACCACACCGACGACGTTGGGGGCCGGGCAGACCCGGATCGCCGCCCGTCCGCCCATCGAGTGCCCGAGCAGCACGACGGGAACATCCCCGTAGCGCCGCCGGAGGTCAGCCAGGGCCCAGCCGGCGTCCCGCGCGGCGTCGGCGGCCTGGCCGTTCCAGCCTGCGACCCGGTAGTGGACGAGGTCCGTAGCCACCCCGTGCGGTGCGGCTGCCTTGCCCACCCCGGCGAAGAACGGGCGCATGCGCAGCATGGACAGGCTGTTCCGCTTGGGCTCGATGAGGGCCGTGGCCTTGCCGCCGTGCAGGACGAGGATCGCCGCCGTGATCCGGCCGGCTGGCTCTACGGTCTCGACGTACGGGCGGGAGGTCGGCGGGGTCATCGCGCGTCACGGTATCCGTCCGTAGGTTGACCGGCATGCAGAGCGCGGTGGCCGGGTCGGATCTCGAGGTGCTCCGGTCGGTCGAGTCCAGGGTGCTGTGGCTGGCCATCTCGATGGTTCACCACGCCAACCACGTCCGGCCGGTCGCCGATGACCCCGCCACACCAGCTCGCGAGGTGAAGGTCGGCGGGCACCAGGCCTCGTCGGCGTCGATCGTCAGCCTGATGACGGCGCTGTGGTTCGAGTCGCTCACCGCGGCCGACCGGGTGAGCGTCAAGCCACACGCCAGCCCGGTCCTGCACGCGCTGAACTACGTGCTCGGGGACCTCGACGTCTCCTACCTGACCGAGCTGCGTGCCCTCGGCGGCCTGCAGTCCTACCCCAGCCGGACGAAGGACCCGGGCACCGTCGACTACTCGACCGGTTCGGTGGGCATCGGCGCGACGGCGCCGATCTGGGCCGCGCTGTCGCGGCGGTACGCCGGCCGCTTCGGCGTTCCCACCGAGGGTCGGCAGATCTCCCTGGTCGGCGACGCGGAACTCGACGAGGGCGCCTGCTGGGAGGCGATCGTCGACCCGACGGTGGGCCGGCTCGGTGAGGTGCTGTGGGTCGTGGACCTCAACCGGCAGTCGCTGGACCGGGTAGTGCCGCAGATCGCCGCCGAGCGGCTGGCCGGCATGTTCGCCGCGGCCGGCTGGCAGGTCCTGACCTGCAAGTACGGCCGGCTGCTGACCAGCCTGTTCGAGCAGCCGGGCGGCGCGGAACTGCGGGCCCGGATCGACTCGATGGGCAACCCGGAGTACCAGCGGCTGCTGCGCTCGTCGGCCACGCAGCTGCGCGAGCGGCTGCCGGGCGACTCCACCCCGCTCCGCCGGCTCGTCGAGACGCTGGACGACGCCGCGCTACGGGCCGCGGTGCGCGACCTCGGCGGGCACGACCTGGCCGGCCTCCGGGACGCCTTCGGGAAGGTCGAGGACGACCGTCCCAGCGTCGTGCTGGCGTACACGATCAAGGGCTGGTCGCTGCCGACCGAGGGGCACCCGTCCAACCACTCGGCCCTGCTCAGCAAGGGCCAGTACGCCGAGCTCGCCGCGACGCTCGACACCTCGGTGGAGGCGCCGTGGCAGCTGTGGCCGGACGGCTCGCCCGAGGCCGCGCTGTGCGCGCGGGTGGCCCGACGGCTGGCCCGGGACCCGATCGAGCGGCACGAGCCGCCCGGCGTACCGGCCGATCTGGGCCGGACCCACCGCGGGACCGCCTCCACCCAGGCGGGCCTCGGCCGGGTCCTCGTCGACCTGCACCGCGACGCCCCCGACGTGGCCGCGCGGGTCGTCACCTGCAGCCCCGACGTGGCCAGCAGCACGAACCTCGCGGGCTGGCTCAACAAGGTGGGCATCTACGCCAGCCACGAGGAGACGAACTGGTTCGCTGACGACGCCGAGACCCGGCTGCACTGGCGCGAGCACCCCGACGGCCAGCACATCGAGCTGGGCATCGCCGAGGTGAACCTGGTCGGGCTGCTCGGCGAGCTGGGCGCCACCTGGAGTCGGTGGGGCCAGCCGTTGCTGCCGATCGGCACGCTGTATGACCCGTTTGTGAACCGCGCACTCGAGCCGTGGAGCTACGGGGTGTATGCCGGCGGCCAGTCGATCCTGGTGGGTACGCCGTCCGGTGTGACGCTCGCGCCGGAGGGCGGGGCGCACCAGTCGATCACCACGCCGTCGCTGGCCTTGGAACAGCCGGGCGTGGTCGGGTACGAGCCGGCGTTCACCCAGGACCTGGAGTGGGTGCTGCTGCGCTGCCTGTCCCTGCTCGGCCGGCCGGGCGGTACGTCGGCGTACCTCCGGCTGTCCACGCGACCGATCGAGCAGGCGGTGGCCGCCGTCCCCAGCGATCCCGGCGGGCGGGAACGGCGGCGGGACCAGGTGGTGCGCGGGGGCTACGTCATCCGCGAGCAGCCCGACGCGGTAGTGACGTTGGTTGCCCAAGGCGTCCTGGTCGTCGAGGCGCTACGGGCCGCGGACGCGCTGGTCGAGCACGGGGTGGCGGCGCGGGTGGTCTGCGTGACGAGCGCAGACCTGCTCTTCCGGGCCGTCCGCCGACGCCGCGGGCTCGGCCTCCGCGGTGTGTCAGCCGATCCGCTGGCCGACGAGGCGATCCTGGCCGAGCTGTTCGACCGGCCGCTGCCACTGGTCACCGTGCTGGACGGGCACCCGCATACGCTGGCCTTCCTGGGCTCGGTGCACAACACCCCGAGCACACCGCTCGGCGTGACCGCCTTCGGCCAGGTCGGGACGATCGCGGAGGTCTACGACCTGCACGGCATCGGCGTCCGGGCGATCGTCGACTCCGCGCTGGACCTGGTCGACTGAGCGGTCAGGCCGGGCTGGCCCGCCGCAGCCCCAGGTACCCCAGCCAAGCGATGACGGCTACGCCGCCAGCCTGGACGAGGACGAACGCCGTACCGAGGTCGGTCAGGTCGGCCCAGCCGGCGACGGCGAAGGCCGCGCTGGCCAGCACCCAGACCGCGTTCCCCGCGACGATCGCGAGGATCACGCCGGAGCGGACCGGGCGGCTTGCGGCCATGATCAGCGCGGCCAACCACGGCAGCAGCGCCACACCGACGATCAGGCTCACCGTGGGCGGTAGCCCGAGGCGGTCGTCGACCGGCCCCCTGAACAGGAGCAGGCCGACGGCGAAGAGCGCGCAGGCCAGGGCGTCGACGCACAGGACGAGGGACAGCAGCCGTCCCCGCACGAGCGTTCGGTCCAGCAGATCGGTCATCGGTTCTCCTCAGCGACTCGGGGTTCGGCCCTCACCATCCGCGGCCCGGCGTACGCCGTCGATGACCTCGAAGGTCATGGCGCTCGCTCGCCCCCGCCAACTACGGTCCGGATCGTGACCGCCGCCAGGCCCGTGGGGCA
>JACCSC010000230.1 GCA_013813215.1 Geodermatophilaceae bacterium
CCCGGACCCCTCCGGGTCCGCCGACACCACCCGGTCCGCCGCCGACCAAGCAGGTACCGCCGACGCCGCCGGCGCCGCCGCCGACCAAGCAGGTACCGCCGACCAAGCAGGTACCGCCGACCAAGCAGGTACCGCCTACCGGCCAACCCGGTACGCAAACGCAGCCCGGCGGGCACCAGGGCGGGCCGGTCACCGCCGGCACTCCGGACACCTCGACCGGAGGGACCTCGGTCGTCTCGTTCAAGCTGCGCTACGTCCACCAGGAGGAGAAGAAGAAGCTCGACGTCACCTATGACCGGGCCGACGCCGTACAGCGGGTGTACGCCCCGCAGGGTTACTTCAACCTGCTCGCCGGCGACCTCGACGACCCGCGGTACTTCATCGAGGTCGACCTGGACGACCCGTTCTTCCGCTCGTTCCCGATCGACGTCCGCTGCCGGGTCGACTACGAGAAGATCGGGCTGACCAGCGTCAACCTGGCGCTGGCCTACGGCCGGGACAGTGACCCCGGCGGACCCAAGCGGGTCGACTTCATCTTCGACCGGACGACGCCGACCGAGCAGCGCTTCGAGCCCGCGGTGAACGCCACTCTGGACACCGAGTTCCACTACCGGATCGAGTACAACTTCACCGGTGGCACGGACTGGCGCGGGCAGGACACGACGTACGTCGTCGAGGGCGACACCGAGGACCGCACGCTCGAGGTCGACCCGTACCGGCATCTCGGCTTCCTCGACATCGGCATCCGGCCCGGTGACATCGACCCCCGAGCGGTCTCGGCCAGCGACGTGCACCTGCGGTACGAGGGACCCGACGGCTGGGTACGCACCGACGTCGTCCCGGTCACGCCGACCAGCCCCGAGCAGCGCTGGCGGCTGCGCAGCCGCGACCGCGAGGTGCGGGCCTTCAGCTACACCGTCGTACACACCCTGACCGATGGGACCACGGTCACCGCGGAACCGGCGTCCACCGAGGCGAACGCCCTGCTCGTCACCGACCCCTTCCCCGGGCTGCTGCCCGTGGACCTGGTCCCGATGTGGGACCCCGCGGCGATCCGGACGGTGTTCGTCGACCTGACGTACGCCGACGAGCCCAACGCCTACCGGCGCGAGGAGCGCTACGAGCTGCCGGGCTCGCAGACGGCGACGATCCGGGTGCCGATCGCCCTGCGCGACCCGGAGCAGCGGGTCTTCGACTGCCGGGCGACGTTCGTCGGCGTGGACAACACCTCGATGAAGGTCGACTACACCGGGCGTACGGACACCCTGGTCGAACTCAGGCCGGCCTGATGACCCAGCTGCTCACCGCCCTCGACCCGGCGCTGGACCGCGCGCTGGACGTGCTCGACGCCCCGGCCGCCCGCGACGCGTTGGCCGCGCTGCTCGCCGATCGGTCCGACGCCGGCGGACTCGTCCGCGGCGGTCATCTGATGAGCGAGGGCTACCCGGTCGAGCTGACGTTCAGCTCGGCGGCCCCGGCCACCGTGCGCTACACCGCTGACGTCGTCACCCCGGCCTGCCCACCGATCCGGCGGCTCGTCCGGCTGCTCGGCCAGCTCTACCGGCTCGGCGTCGACATTCCACCGAGCCCGGTCCTGGAGCTGCTGGCCCGCGCCCAGGCCGGTCCGGCTCTGCGGTTCGGAGCCTGGGTCGGCGGCCGGCACGACGCGGCGGGGGACAGGTACAAGCTGTACGTCGAGGTGGCCGGGGATCGGGCCGATGCCGTGGGCCGGGAGGTCGCCCGGCTGCTGGGCCGGCCCCGCCGGCTGCTCGACACCAGCCCGCTGCGCTTCGTCGGCCTCGACCTGCGCACCGGCACCGTCGAGCTGTACCACCGGATCGGGGCGTCGGACCGGCGCGACATCGAGGCAATGCTCACCGCCGAGGGCCTGGGTCACCGGACCGACGACTTGCTCGGCGCCCTGGCCGCGGCGACCGGCTGGCCGGTGGTCGACCGGGTGCCGCTGGACAACCTCGGGGCCAGCGTGGCCGTCGGCTCGGGGGGCAGCACGACGGTCGCGTTGTTCGCGCACACCGTGTCCGTGCTCGGCCGCGACGTGGCGTGCCGGGCACGGTTGCTCCGGCTCGCAGCCGACCGTGGGCTGGATCTCGGCCGGTACGCCGACGTCAGTGCCGCCCTCGCCGACGCGCCACCGGCTCGGCGCCACCACAGCATGCTCACGCTCGCGGTCACCGACCGCGGCCCGGTGCAGGTCGGCATCGGCCTGCGACCGCCCGACAGCACTCCCATCGGGAACGGCTACCTGCCGCCCGACCTAACCCCCGTCGAAGGGAACCAGTCATGAGCCGGCCCTACCTGTACTTCAACGCTTTCGTCCTGGCCAAAGGGCACGAGCTCGTCCGCAACGTCGTACGCAAGCAACTGCGTGACGCGGGCTTCGCGTCGGACAGCCAGGCAGGCCTGTGGGAGCAGTTCGGCTACAACGACGACACGCTCGCGCAGCTGACGTCAGTGCCGCTGCCCGACGGCCGGACCTACGTCCAGTTGGTCACGACGGCGTCCACCGACGCTCCGGCCAAGCACTGGATGCAGGAGCTGGCCAGCCGGATCCAGAACGACAAGTCAGTCCCGTTCGACTGAAGGACCCACGCCTCCGTGGAGGCACGACCCAGGAAGTCGAGGTGTGGACACCGTGACGACGAAGCGAGTCTTCTTCTTCAGCGGCAGTGAGTACTGGCGATTCGACGTCGCCGCGGACACGGTTCCGTCCCAGTACCCGAGGCAGATCAGCGGACCGTGGCCGGGACTGTTCACCAGCGGAGTCGACGCCGCGTTCCCGTGGCAGAACAGCAAAGTCTACTTCTTCAGCGGCAGCGAGTACTCCCGTTACGACGCGCTGCTGGACCGGGTGGACTCCGGCTATCCCAAGCCCATCGCCGGGAACTGGCCCGGGGTGGCCGGCACCGGGTTCGAGCACGGCATCGACGCCGCGCTCAACTGGGGCAACGGGCAGGTCTACTGGTTCAAGGGCAGCCAGTACGTCCGGCTCAGCTTCGCGGTCGGCACCGGATGGGCGATGGACGCCGGCTATCCCAAGCAGATTGGAGGCAACTGGCCGGGGGTGGCCGGCACCGGGTTCGAGCACGGCATCGACGCCGCGATCAACTGGGGCAACGGCAACCGCTACTGGTTCAGGGCCGACCAGTACATCCGGATGATCGAGGACAGCGCAGGCACCAAGACGATGGACGCGGGGTACCCGAAACCCATGGCCGGCAACTGGGCCGGCGTACCGACCGGGGTGGACGCCGCGGTCGAGTGGCCGCTGGCGGAGCTGGCGGCCGGGACCTTCCAGGTGCCGACCGCCCGGTCGGGCTGGGTCGGTCCGGCGCCCCAGGCCGACGGCTCGAACCGGTGGGGAGAGTCCTTCCGGATGGAGGTCGACTTCGTGGGCACGAGCCCGCATCCGACGATGTGCTCGGCGGGGGAGTACCGGCAACTCGTCCGCGGGTCGTTCAGCTTGCAGAACCCGATCACCGGTGCGATGGACGCCATCGAGCACCACCTGCCGAACATGGCGGGCGGGGCACCGATCCTCATGCAGGGTGCGCCTGCGGCGGGCGCCGCGTCGGACAACTTTCTGGAGGACGGTCACGTGGGTGGGCACTGGCAGTACGGGCATCGGCGGGCTCCGGCGACGAATCCCGGGCCGCACAACCAGTTCCTACCCGACCGGGACACGGGCTGCCAGTACCGGGGGACGGATTTCCCCAGCCTGAGTTGGACGCCGGGTACGCCGTACGCCGTGGCGCTGGACTTCCGCGGTAGCGCGGTGGACTCCGCGACCGCGGGTGAGATCCTGGCGACCATCGACTGGTCCGTCAGTGGATCGGGGGCCTTGTGATGACGAGGTGGTTCTGATGGCTGAGTACCGACCGGACTTCCAGCCGGTGTCGGGGTTGTGGACCCTGCCTGTCGTCGAGACCGTCGATCAGGCCGTGAGCATGCGGACCACCATCAGCGTGCCCGAGGAGGGTGCGCTGGCCAGCGAGGACGTCGACGCGACCATGGTGGCCGGCGGCACACAACTGGAGCAGACGTACGGCCCGAACCACCGCCCGCTGGCCTACGTCAGCACCGGCTCGGTCACCGCGGTGGCCTATTTCGGCTGGGCCAATCCCGGCAACCTGACGCCGGAGCAGGTCCACGTGCGGGTCCGCGACGAGACAGTCACGTTCACCCTGGGCCCGACCGGCGACCTGCCTGTCGCGTGACCAACAGACACCGAGTCCGAGGAGAGAGATGATCAGCAAAGCGGCCGAGGCGATGTTCACCGAGATCTACGCCGATGCGAAGGTGGATCCCAGCGAGATGGTCCGGCTCCAGGAAACCATCGACGCGGCCGAGGCCGACCTGCTCGGCCAGGAAGGGACCGAAGGCGTCTACGAGGCGACCTGCAAGTCCTTCGACGTCACCCGGCAGTTGCTGCAGCACAGCCTGCTGCACATCCGCCGTGGCGACTACACCACGCTGGGCCAGGCCCAGTTGATGTCGGTGCTGGAGGCCAACGTGCAGTTCCTGCGGGCGACGTTCGACGCGTTCTCCGGCGAGGCTCGCTGACCGGTCGAGACTCACGATCGTGAGGCTGGAGCGCGCGTTTTCCGCACGCTCTGGCCTCACGATCATGCTCTTGGTTACGTTGACCTGCGAGCCGCTGCGTAACTGCCGCGGGGGAACGCGAGAGGAGCGACCGTGAGCGTCCTGCGCACCAAGAGCATCGAGCAGTCCATGGCTGACACCGTGGAACCCGAGCACGAGCTCAAGAAGAACCTCGGGGCCATGGACCTCACGGTCTTCGGGGTCGGGGTCATCATCGGCACCGGCATCTTCGTGCTCACCGGCCTGGCCGCTCGGGACTCGGCGGGTCCGGGCGTGGCGCTGTCCTTCGTCGTGGCCGGGATCGTGTGTGGGCTGGCCGCAATGTGTTACGCCGAGCTGTCCTCGACGGTGCCGGTGGCCGGTTCGGCGTACACCTTCTCCTACGCCACCCTGGGTGAACTCGTGGCCTGGATCATCGGCTGGGACCTGTTCCTCGAATTCGCCCTCGCCGCGGCGGTCGTCGCGGTGGGCTGGTCGCAGTACCTCACCGTGGTGCTGGAAACCGCCGGCGTGACGCTGCCGTCCTCGATCGCCGGCGCGGAGGCCACTGTCAACATCCCGGCGATGCTCATCGTGCTGGCGCTGACCGTGGTCACCGTGCTCGGCATCAAGCTGTCCAGCCGGGTGACGGCGGTCATCGTCGTCATCAAGGTGGCCATCGTGCTCCTCGTCATCCTCGTTGGCGCCTTCTTCATCAAGGCCGCGAACTACTCGCCCTACATCCCGCCCAACGAGCCGACGCCGGCCGAGGGCGGCCTGAAGG
>JACCSC010000238.1 GCA_013813215.1 Geodermatophilaceae bacterium
CACCGTCGCCGGCGTCCTGGTCCGAGTACTACAACGCGTCCTCGCCCTGACCGGTGCGATCTGGCACAACGACCGCACCGGCCAACCAGTCCTACGATCACTACTGGCCTACGACCACTGACAAGGCTTGGAATTGATCATCTAGCCCTCGACGATGAGCTGACCGCTCATGTCCGGATGCTGGGTGCAGAGGAGGTCGTAGGTGGCCGCCTCGTCCGGCGCGGTGAACGTCGTGGACTCGCCCTGCTGCAGGAGGTCGAACTCCCACGCGCCGCCCGCGTCGTTCGCGTTGTGCGGAGCGCTGTCCTCGTTCGTCACGGTGACCTCGGTCCCGGGCGCCACCGTCAGCGGGTCGCCGTACGCGAAGTCCTGGATGACGATCGTCGCCTCGCCCGTGGCACCGTCGTCACCGCCCCCGGTCTCCTCGGCGGCGGAGGTCTCGGTGTCGTCGGTCGCACCGGTGTCGGGATCGTCGGAACCGCAGGCGGATAGCAGCAGGGGAACGCAGGCGAGGATGCCGACTGTCGCTAGCCGGACGCGATGACGTGTCATGTCCTGATCTACGCACTGCGGCTGACGGTGGTTCACCTGAACCGGGACAATCGTCCCTGCGTATGGCAGGGAGAGGTGAGGGCAGGGTGCAGACCGAAGCGGAACTCATGCGGGCGCTGCACGACGAGCACGCCGCGGCGCTGTGGTCCTTCGCTCTGCGGCTGACCGCCGGAGATCATGCGCGCGCCCAGGACGTCGTCCAGGAGGCGCTGATGCGGGCCTGGCGGCACCCCGAGGTGCTCGACCCCGATCGGGGCTCGGCACGAGCCTGGCTGTTCACCACGGCGCGGCGGATCGTCATCGACGAGTGGCGTCGCTCGGAAGCCCGGCCCACCATCTACACCGACCACGTGCCCGAGACGATCTCTCCGGACGCGGTGGATGCCGCGCTGCAGGCGTGGCTGATCGAGGACGCGATGGCTGCGCTGAGTCCGGCCCACCGCGGCGTCCTCGTCGAGTGCTTCCTGCACGGCCGCTCCGTGGCCGACACCGCGCGGGTTCTGGGCATCGCCCCGGGAACTGTCAAGTCCCGGACGCACTACGCCCTGCGCGCGCTCAAGCTCGCCCTGGAGGAGATGGGGGTGACCGAGTGAGCCGAGAGCAACTGGACTGCTTGCACGCCGACGACGATGCGGCGTACGTCCTCGGCGCCCTCGACCCGGCCGAGCAGCAGGCCTTTCGGGCGCATCTCCCGGGCTGCGCACCATGCCGGAGCGCGGTCGCCGAGCTGGCCGTGATGCCCGGCCTGCTGGCCCGGCTGCTACCCGAGAACGACGCCGACGTGGCCGCCCCGGCACCTGTCCTGCCCGCCCTGATGGAGCGCGCTCGCTCCGAGCGGCGAGTCCGGCGGTGGCGCGACCGCTTCGCCGGCTTCCTGAGCGCCGCCGTTCTCGGGCTCGGCGCCGTGGCCATCGCCTTTCCCGGGTCGCCTGACCCCGACCGGGTTCTGACCATGGCCGCCGCGCCGGGCGTTCCCGTGCAGGCCACACTGCAGGTCACCGGCCGCGGCTGGGGCACCTCGATCGACACCACATGCCGCTACGACGGCGCCGAAGATGTCGAGGCCCCCTCGGCGAGCGTGACCTACGAGCTGTGGGCCGTCGACAGCACCGGCGGGCAGGTTCTCGTCTCTTCCTGGCAGCAAGTGACCGGCCGGGAGATCACCGTGGCCGGGTCGACCAAGCTCGGGTTGGACGACATCGCCCGGCTCGAGGTCAGGACGGAAACGGGACAGCCGATCCTTACCTCGCGTCCCTGAACCAGCACGGCTACTCTCGCCGGAGAGCGCAACGCTATGTGATCACATCAGCACGGAGAGGGTTGTCTCCCATGACCGTTCTCGTCTCCACCCGGCGGACGCTCGCCCTCGCCGGAGCCGTCATCCTCGCCGGGACGCTGCTGCCCGCAACCGCAACCGCAACCGCAGCCGCAGCCGCCGAGCCGGCGGCCACCGCCCGGCCGTCGTTCACCGTCACCACCGTGGCCAGCGGCCTGTCCCATCCCCTGGGACCTCGCGCAGGCACCAGACGGAACGCTGATCTTCGACGTGCGGGGCGGCGGCTTGTTCGTCCGCCGGACCAACGGCACGGTCGCGGCGCTCAGCGCGGACTTCAGCGACCTGTACACCAACGGTGAAACCGGCCTGATGGGGCTCGTCCTGGATCCCGGCTTCGCGAGCAACCGACGTCTCTACACTTGCCAGGGCCATCAGGCCGGCAGCGACCGGGAGATCCAGGTGATCGCCTGGACGATCAACAGCGGCTACACCGCAGCCACCCGGGTCGCCGATCCGCTGCTCGGTGACATCCCGGTCAGCACGACCTCGGACGGCACGGTGGGTGCCGGCTGCGCTTCGACTCGACCGGGTCGCTGATGGTCGGCACGGGGGACACCGCGGTCGGTACGACGCCGCAGGATCTGACGTCGCTGGCCGGCAAGGTGTTGCGGATCAACCCGGCGACCGGCGGGCCGGCGGCCGGCAACCCCGGGCTGAACGCGGCGAACCCGAACACCCGCCTGCTGTGGAACTTCGGCCACCGCAACATCCAAGGGCTGGCGGTGCGGCCCAACGGCCAGATGTACAACGTCGAGCACGGCCCCGGCATCGAGGACGAGGTGAATCTGGTCCTGCGTGCGCGCAACTACGGGTGGGACCCGGTGCCGGGCTACAACGAGTCGGTTCCGATGACGGATCTGGCAAAGTTCCCGAACGCCAAGACCGCTTCGTGGAGCTCGGGACCTACACCGGCGCCTTCCGGCGCCACGTTCCTGGTCGGCTCCCGGTGGGCGGACTGGAACGGGTCGCTGGTGGTGGCTCAGCTGCAGGGTGAGAGCCTGCTCCGACTGACCTTCACCGGCGCCGGTCAGCTGACCAGCGAGGAGCTGATCCCCGAGTTCTCCGGCACCTACGGCCGGCTGCGGACCGCGCAGCTCGGGACCGACGGGTCGCTGTACCTCACGACGTCCAACGGCGGCGACAGCGACGTCATCCTGAAGGTCACTCCGACCGGGTAGCCGGAACCGTCCAGGTGCTGGAGCCGTGCAGCAAGTGGTCCAGGTTGCCGCCGCCGGCGAGCTCGGCCTGGGCGATCTGGTCGGTCATCAGCCGGTCGTAGGTCGGGCGGGCGACCGAGCGGAAGACACCGACCGGCGTGTAGCGCGAGTCCTGGGCGGTGAGCCGGGACAGCGCGAAGGCCAGGGTGGGGTTCGTCCGCGTCGCATCGTGGACGACGATCTGCTCGGCGTCCACGGTGGTGGTGGGGACGACGCGCAGTTCGCCGTCGTGCCACACGACGCAGGCGCCGCCGTCCGCCCCGAGCAGGATCGGCTTGCCGTGCTCGAGCGGGACCAGCCACTGGTCGCGGGTCGCGGCGTCCTTGACGAGATCGAAGGCGCCGTCGTTGAAGATGTTGCAGTTCTGGTAGATCTCGACCAGCGCCGTGCCCTCGTGCTCGGCTGCGGCGCGCAGGACCGACGTGAGGTGCTTGCGGTCGGAGTCGATGGTGCGGGCGACGAACGTCGCCTCGGCCCCCAGGGCGACCGACACCGGGTTGAACGGGAAGTCCAACGAGCCCATCGGGGTGGACTTGGTGATCTTGCCCAGCTCCGAGGTGGGTGAGTACTGGCCCTTGGTCAGCCCGTAGATCCGGTTGTTGAACAGCAGGATCTTCAGGTTGACGTTGCGGCGCAGGGCGTGGATCAGGTGGTTGCCGCCGATGGACAGCGCGTCGCCGTCCCCGGTGACCACCCAGACCGACAGGTCGGGCCGGGAGGCCGCCAGCCCGGTGGCGATGGCCGGCGCGCGGCCGTGGATGGAGTGCATCCCGTAGGTGTTCATGTAGTACGGGAACCGGCTCGAGCAGCCGATCCCGGAGACGAAGACGATGTTCTCCCGGCGCAACCCGAGTTCGGGCAGGAAGCCCTGGACCGCGGCGAGGATGACGTAGTCCCCGCATCCGGGGCACCAGCGCACCTCCTGATCGGTCTTGAAGTCCTTCGCCTTCTGCGGGACGTCGGTGCGCGGGACGGCGACGTCGATGCTCATGCAGGCACTCCCTGTAGCAGCTCCCAGACGGATTCCTCCAGGTCGGCGGCCCGGAACGGCATCCCCCGAACCTGGTTGACGCCTTCGACGTTCACCAGGTAACGCGCACGGACCAGCAGGGCGAGCTGGCCGAGGTTCAACTCGGGCAGGATCACCCGGTCGTAGCGGCGCAGGATGTCGCCCAGGTCGGCCGGCAGAGGGTTCAGGTGCCGCAGGTGGACCTGGGCCACCGGGACGCCACGGCGGCGTACCCGGTTGCAGGCCGCGTCGATCACGCCGTGCGTCGAGCCCCAACCGAGCACGAGGACGCGGGCCGAGCCGCTGGGATCGTCGATGTGCAGCGGTGGCAGCGACCGGGTGATCCGCTCCACCTTGGCCTGCCTCAGTCGGATCATCACCTCGTGGTTGCCCGGGTCGTAGGAGATCTCCCCCGTCCGGTCGGCCTTCTCCAGTCCGCCGATGCGGTGTTCCAACCCCGGCGTACCGGGAATCGCCCACGGCCGGGCAAGGGTCTCCGCGTCCCGCTCGTAGGGCAGGAACGGCTCGTCGCCGGCGACCGCGAAGTCGGGCTGCAGGGTCGGCAGGTCGGCCTCGGCCGGGATCGGCCACGGCTCGGAGCCGTTGGCCAGGTAGCCGTCGGAGAGCAGGAAGACCGGGGTCCGGTAGGTCACCGCGATTCGGGCCGCTTCGAGGGCGGTCTCGAAGCAGTCGCCCGGAGACTGCGCGGCCACGATCGGAACCGGCGCCTCTCCGTTGCGTCCGTACATCGCCTGCAACAGGTCGGTCTGCTCGGTCTTGGTCGGCAGGCCCGTCGAGGGCCCCCCGCGCATGACGTCCACGATCACCAGCGGGAGCTCGAGGGAGACCGCCAGACCGATGGTCTCGGACTTCAGCGAGATGCCGGGCCCCGACGTCGTGGTGACCGCGAGGGCGCCGCCGAACGACGCTCCGAGGGCCGCCCCGATGCCGGCGATCTCGTCCTCGGCCTGGAACGTGCGCACACCGAAGGCCTTGTGCTTGGACAGCTCGTGCAGGATGTCGCTGGCCGGGGTGATCGGGTACGCGCCGAGGAACAGCGGCAAGCCGCTGCGCCGGCTGGCGGCCACGAGCCCGTAGGCGAGCGCCAGGTTGCCGGAGATGTTGCGGTACGTGCCCGGTGGCATCGTGGCCGGCTTGATCTCGTACGAGACCGCGAAGGACTCGGTCGTCTCCCCGTAGTTCCAGCCGGCCCGAAATGCGGCGATGTTCGCCTCGGCCAGCTGCGGCAGCTTGGCGAACTTCTTGGACAGGAAGCGCAGCGTCCCGTCGGTCGGCCGGTGGTACATCCAGGACAACAGACCCAGGGCGAACATGTTCTTCGACCGGGCCGCGTCCTTCTTGCCCAGTCCCGTGTGCTCCAGGGCCTTGATGGTCATCGAGGTCAGCGGGACGCGGTGGACCTTCCAGGCGCTGAGTTCTTCGCCGTCCAGCGGGTTGGCGGCGTACCC
>JACCSC010000263.1 GCA_013813215.1 Geodermatophilaceae bacterium
GCGCGGGCCCGAGGGTGGCCGCCGCCGCCCAGCCCGTGGCTGCCTCCCCTGCCCGACCTGCTCCCGGTGGCGGACCTGCCGGCCTGCGGAGCGGTGGTCCTCGGCCTGGTCGACGAGCCGGACGAGCAGCGCCGTACGCCGCTGACCTACGACCCGTCCTTCGACGGTTCGCTGCTCATCGCCGGCGGTCAGCGCAGCGGGCGGACGACCGCGCTGCGCACCCTGCTGGCCGGGTTGGCCGGGTACACCGCCGACGAGCTGCACGTGCACCTCCTGGACTGTGCCGGGGGCGGCATACCGGCTGCGGCGTTCCCGCACTGCGGCACCACCGTCGGCCGGGACGACACCGCGCGCGGGAGCCGGCTGCTGACCCGCCTCGTCGACGAACTGGACGCCAGGCGTCGGCGACTCGCCGCCGCCGGCCTCGGCTCGCTGGTCGAGTGGCGAGGTACTGACCGCCCCCCGCAGCTGGTGCTGGTCCTCGACGGCTGGGAGGGGTTCGTCCAGGCCTACGAGCCGGTGGACACCGGCCGGCCGGTGGAGCAGCTGCTGCGGCTGGCCCGCGAGGGTGCGGCGGCGGGCATCGTCGTCGTCGCGACCAGCGACCGCAACGGCCTCGGCATCCGGCTCGCCGGGGTGATGAGCCGCCGGATCGTGCTGCCGCTGACCGACCGGGCCGACTACCCGCTGGCCGGGATCCCGGCCCGGCTGGTGCCCACGCGGCTGCCGCCGGGTCGGGGCCTCCTGCCCGGTACCGATCAGGAGTGTCAGGTCGCAATCGTGGGCGACGACGCGTCGGGAGCGGCGCAGAACGCGGCCCTCGCCGTAGTCGCGGCCCGCTGTACGCCGCCGTCCCGGCATCGGCCGCTGCGGATCGCCGCCCTACCGTCGCGCGTCTGCCTCGACGAGCTGCCCCGGGGAACCCCACGGCGGCCCTGGCTCGGCGTCGGCGGGGACGACGCCGCGCCCATCGCGTTGGATCTGGACGCCCTGGGCTCGGCGATCCTGCTGGCCGGTCCACCCCGCAGCGGGCGGACCAGCACGCTGACCGCGCTGGCCGAAGGTCTGGTGGTCGGCGAGACGTCGGTCGCCGTGGTCACGGCCCGTCGGTCGCCGCTGCGCACCGTGCCCGGGCTGCGGCTCGCCGTCGGAACGTCGGCCGAGGACGCCCAGCGCCTGCGCAAGGCGGTCGATCTGGTCGTCCTGGTCGACGACATCGAAGCACTGCTGGACACCCCGGTCGAGGCCGCGCTGATCGAGCTGGTCCGGGCCGACGGCGGCAGCACCGTGATCGGAGCCGGCCGCACCGACGACCTGGCCGGCGCCTTCCGCGGACTGGGGGTGGAGCTGCGGCGACGGCGTACCGGCGTCCTGCTCTGCCCCTCGCCGCCCGACGGCGAGTTGCTCGGCATCCGGCTGCCGCGTGGGCTGCCCGAACGGGACCCGGGCCGCGGCTGGCTGGTCGCCGACGGGACGACGACCCGGATCCAGGTGGCTACCCCTGGTGCGGGTAGGACACCGTGACCGGCGGGACGAACGTCTCCTTCAGCGTGCGCGGCGAGGTCCAGCGCAGCAGGTTCAGCGGCGAGCCGGCCTTGTCGTTCGTTCCGCTGGCCCGCGCCCCGCCGAACGGCTGCTGACCCACCACGGCGCCGGTCGGCTTGTCGTTGATATAGATGTTGCCGGCCGAGAAGCGAAGGGTGTGCAGCGCGGAGTCGATCACCCGCCGGTCGGTGGCGAAGACCGCCCCGGTCAGCGCGTACGGCGCGATGTCCGCAGCCTGGGTCACCGTCTCCTCGTACGCCGCGTCCTCGTAGACGTGGACGCCGAGGAACGGCCCGAAGTACTCCTCGGTGAAGATCTGGTGCGTCGGGTCGGCGCTCGTGGCCACGGTCGGCCGGATCAAGAAGCCCTCGCTGTCGTCGCTCGTGCCCCCCGCGAGGACCTGGACGTCGGCGTCGGAGTTGGCCATGGCTAGGACGCCGGACAGCCGCTCGTACGCCGGCCGGTCGATGACCGCGCCGCCGAACAGCGACAGGTCGGTCACGTCGCCGTACGTCAGGCTCTCGACCTCGTGGGCCAGGGCGTCACGCACCTCGCGCTCCCACAGGGAACGGGGAACGTACGCGCGGGAGGCGGCCGAGCACTTCTGGCCCTGGTACTCGAAGGCGCCACGGACCAGACCGGTGACGAGCGCGGCCGGATCGGCGCTCGGGTGCGCGATCACGAAGTCCTTGCCACCGGTTTCGCCGACCAGCCGCGGGTAGGTCCGGTACGACGCGATGTTCGCCCCGACGGTCGACCACAGCTGCTGGAACGTGCCGGTGGACCCGGTGAAGTGGATCCCGGCGAGCCGCGGGTCGCCGAGCGCGACCTCGCTGACCGCGCGCCCGGAGCCGGTCACCATGTTGATGACGCCCGGGGGTAGGCCCGCGGCTTCCAACAGGCGCATCGTGTGGTGGGCGGCGAACTGCTGGGTCGTCGCCGGCTTCCAGACGACGGTGTTGCCCATCAGCGCCGGCGCCAGCGGGAGGTTGCCGGCGATCGCGGTGAAGTTGAACGGCGAGATCGCCAGGACGAAGCCCTCCAACGGGCGGTGATCCATCCGGTTCCACACCCCGGGACCCGACATCGGCTGCTCGGTGAGGATCTGTCGGGCGAAGTGCACGTTGAACCGGATGAAGTCGATCAGCTCGCAGGCGGCGTCGATCTCGGCCTGGAAGACCGACTTGGACTGGCCGAGCATCGTGGCGGCGACGAGCGTGGAGCGCCACGGCCCCGCGAGCAGGTCGGCGGCGCGCAGCAGCACCGCGGCCCGCTCGTCGAAGGGCAGATCCCGCCACATGGGAGCGGCGGCGACCGCGGCATCCACGGCGGCCTGTACATCGGCGTTCGTCGCCTGCTGGCCCGAACCCAGTACGGCGCTGTGCCGGTGCGGTTGCACGACGTCGAACGGATCACCGCCGCCGAACCGCTGCTGCCCGTCGATGGTCATCGTCAGCTCAGCCGGCGCCGACTGCTGGTCCTTGAGGACGGCCTCGACCTCGGCGCGTTCGGCCGATCCGGGGGCGTAGTCGAGGGCCGGCTCGTTGACCGGTGTCGGCGGGGTGGTGACGGCGTCCATGAACACACTCCAAGCGGTGACTCGACGGCGCTGGCGAGGCCTCCATCGTGGCACGGCCTGGAGGACCCTGGGACGCGCCGCTCCCGGGGCCGGCGCCAGCGTCGATCGCCGAGCCTCGGTGTGCGCCGATCGCCCAGTGGCGGGTGATGCGCGTCAGTATTGACG
>JACCSC010000266.1 GCA_013813215.1 Geodermatophilaceae bacterium
CAGCAGGAACTGGACGAGCCGCCGTTCCACGCCGACTGGGAGGCGCACGTCTTCGCGCTGAACCGCGCCCTGCTCGGGCAGGGCGTGTACAACCTGGACGAGTTCCGCGACGCCATCGAGCGGATGCCGCCGGAGGACTACCTCGCGTCGTCGTACTACGAGAAGTGGTTCCACGCGATCACCACGCTGCTCGTCGAGAAGGGCGTCTGCACCGCGGAGGACCTGCAGGATGCCTGAACGCTTCGCACTCGGCGAGCACGTGCGGGCGGCGCGCCACGATCCGCCGCACCACTGCCGGCTCCCGCGCTACGCGCGGGGTGCGCGCGGGACCGTTGTCGACGTCGGCGGCTGGCACCCGCTGCCCGACGACCGCGCCCGCGGCCTGCCGGCCGAGCTGGAACCGGTGTACACCGTGCGCTTCACGGCCAGGGAGCTCTTCGGCGGCGGAGACCACGCAGTCACCGTCGACATCTGGCAGAGCCATCTCTCGCCCGCTGCGGAAGGAGCGAGCCGGTGAGCGGCGACCACCACGGCTCGGATGCCGCGATCAGCGCACAGGTGCGCCACGTCGAGGCGTTGCTGGAGCGGCGCGGTCTCGTCGATCCGGTCGAGCTGGACCGGGCGTTGGCGGCGTACCTGGCCCGTTCGTCCCCGGCGAACGGCGCCCGGGTCGTGGCCCGGGCCTGGTGCGACGACGCCTTCCGGGGCCGCCTGCTGGCCGACGCGAACGCCGCGCTGCCCGAGCTGGGCCTGTCGATGGGTGGAGGACTGCAGGAACAGCGGCTCAAGGTGGTGCCGAACACCGACCGAGAGCACAACGTCGTGGTGTGCACGCTGTGCTCCTGCTACCCGATCGCGCTGCTCGGCCCGTCACCCACCTGGTACAAGAGCGAGGCCTACCGCGCCCGGGTAGTTCGAGACCCACGTGAGGTGTTGCGCGAGTTCGGCTTCGAGCTGGATCCGGGGCTGGACGTCACGGTCTGGGACGCCAGCGCGGAGTCCCGATACATGGTCCTGCCGCGCCGGCCGGAGGGCACCGGCGGGCTCGACGAGGAACATCTCGCCGGCCTGGTCACCCGCAACGGCCTGCTCGGGGTCGCCCCGGTGTGACGGCCGATTCTTATCGAGCGGGACGGGCCAGGGCCAGGGCGGCGGCGGCCAGTCCGGCCGCGAGCGTCGCAAGATCGCGTCGCTCGTCGTCAAGCCAGTGGCGGACCTGTTCGGCGGTTAGGCCGGCGAGGAGCAGGTCGGCGCGCAGGTCGGCTTGAGGCGTTCCGGCCCCAGACAGCAGGTAGCGGCAGTGCTGCCGCCAGAAGGCGAACGCGCCGGTCCGGAACCGAGCTCCCGGCGTGCTGGTCTCCGACAACAGGACGAGGTCCAGTTGCGCCGCGACGAGGCTGAGGTACGCCTCCGTGAACGCCGCCAGCCGGGCTCCCGGCGCGGCACCGGGACCCAGAGGAGGCGCCCCGCTGATTATGCGCTGCTGCAGCTCGTGCTCGCGGGCGTCCAGCAGGGCGACCGCCAGGCCGCCCTTGTCCCCGAAGCGCCGGTACAGCGTCCCTTTCCCGACACCAGCCTCGGCCGCGACGTCGTCCATGGTCACCCCCGCGACACCCCGCGCGGCGAACAGGCGCTCCGCCGCGGCCAGCACCCGTAGCCGGTTGCGGGCGGCATCCGCGCGCTCATGCACTACTCCTCGGTCGAGGACCGGAAGCTCCGCCCGGCATTCGGTTGACGAACCGGACTGCGGTCCGTTAACGTCCTCAGGCATGAAGCGGACTCTAGTCCGAATCTCGCTCCGGAGAAGACCGGGCGCATCCGATCGTTCCACTCGAGGAGAGATCACATGATCAGCACGATCACGCGCGACGAGCTCAAGACCGGTCTGGACGCCGGCACCATCACCGCGGTCGACGCCCTGCCGGAGGCGTACTACGCGCAGCAGCACCTGCCCGGCGCGATCAACCTCGTCGCCGACGAGGTGGACAGTCGCGCAGAGGCATTGTTGCCTGACAAGGACGCAGTGGTCGTCACCTACTGCTCGAACCCGGCCTGTCAGAACAGCACCCAGGTCGCCGCGAACCTCGAACGGCTCGGCTACACCAACGTCCGCAAGTACGCCGAAGGCATCCAGGACTGGACCGAGGCCGGGCTGCCTACCGAGACCGGTGGACCCGCCGCGATCCGCTGACCGCGCGCCGCCGGTCCGTGCTCAGGCGAGGACCGAGGCGGCGACCTTCAGGTCGGCGACGAGCGCCTCGTAGGCCTTGTCCCGCTCCTCATCCGGGGTCCGCAGGATGGCCGAGGGATGGATGGTGGCCAGCAGCCAGGACTGGGCGACGGCTGCGTCCTCGTCGAGGGTCACCGGTCGTGGCAGCAGCCGTCCGCGGTCCTTGGTGATCCGGAACGATGGCGCGATCAGGGCCTTGGCGGCCACCGCGCCCAGGCACACGACGACCTCGGGGGTGAGCAGCGCCAGTTCGGCGTCCAGCCAGGGGTGGCAGGCCCGGATGTGGACCGCGTCGGGGCTCTGGTGGATCCGCCGCTTGCCGGTCGAGCGGAACCGGAAGTGCTTGACCGCATTGGTGACGTAGGCGTCCTCTCGATCGATCTGCGCGTCGCCGAGGGCACGGTCCAGCAGGCGTCCCGCCGGGCCGACGAAGGGCTCGCCACGCTGGTCCTCCTGGTCGCCAGGTTGCTCGCCGACGAACACGATGCGCGCGGTCTCCGGCCCGGCACCGAACACGGTCTGGGTGGCCGGCTCCCAGAGCTCGCATCCCTGGCAGCCCTTGGCTGCCGCGCGCAGCTCGGACAACCCAACACCTTCGGGAACAGTGGCAGTCACGGCGTACCTCCGGTGTCGTTCCTACCGCGAGCAGCCGATCCGCGCAGTCCTAGGACCAACGTCCACTCGTGCGCCAGACCGCCGTCGCTGCATGGCCTGCACGTCAGTTCGAGGGCGGCCCCCCGATCGCCCACCCCACCGAGAGGAACCACGATGTCCGCGAAGGCCCGTGCAGCGGCGCCAGCGACCGGAAGCTCAGGGCCAGCGAGGAGAACGGCGCCATCGAGGTGGAGTTCGAGGTCGACACGAACATCAACGGCCAGCGCTGGCAGGGCCGGCTGTCGGACGTCGGCAGTGTCATCTTGCAGGGCAACGCGACCACGGTGGCCCTGAGCGGGTCCTTCGAGGTCCGCGTCGTCACACCGAACGGGGCCCCGCCGCAGCGCTGTCTTGGGTGGGTCAGTGCTCGAATTCGACGCGGTGAGCAAGGCCTACGGGCCGAAACAGGTGCTCGACGATCTGAGTTTCAATGTCCGTCCCGGCGAGATGTTCGGCTTCTGCGGGGCCAACGGTGCTGGTAAGACGACGACCATGCGCATCGCGCT
>JACCSC010000293.1 GCA_013813215.1 Geodermatophilaceae bacterium
GCCACGGACGCCGCGGCCGCCGGACCGGCGCCGTCGGCCGCGCCGGGCCCCGGGTCCTGACGCCGCTTGGCCCGCAGGTGAGCGCGGGCCGTCTGGGCCGGAGGCGGCGTCGCACCGATTTGCCACAATGGCGGGCATGACGAGTGTTGCGGCGCGGCCGCCCCTGCAGGCCGAGGTCGACGAGCATCGCGGTGAGCTGCTCGGCTACTGCTATCGCATGTTGGGCTCGGCTTTCGATGCCGAGGATGCCGTGCAGGACACCATGGTGCGGGCGTGGAAGAGCCTGGACCGCTTCGAGGGCCGGTCCTCGTTGCGCTCCTGGCTCTACCGGATCGCGACCAACGTCTGCCTGGACACTCTGACCAGCAGCCAGCGCCGGATCCGCCCTATGGACCTGTCGTCCTCGGCGTGGGAACCGGTCGAGGCTTCGCTGTCGGCCCGCCGGGGGGAGGACACCTGGCTGGAGCCGATGCTGGAGTCGCAACTGCAGACGACGGCGGTCGACCCGGCGGATGTCGCGGTGGGCCGGGAGTCCATCCGGTTGGCCTTCGTCGCTGCCCTGCAGCACCTGCCTCCGCGACAGCGCGTGGTGCTCATTCTGCGTGACGTGTTGCGCTGGAAGGCCGACGAGGTGGCCGAGCTGCTGGACAGCTCGGTCGCCTCGGTGAACAGCGCGCTGCAGCGGGCGCGCGCCACCATGGACAACCGGGGCCGTAGCGCCGGCGAAGCCTACGACCCCCTCGACCAGGAACAGCAGGAACTGCTGGCGCGCTACCTGGAGGCGTTCGAGAGCTACGACATCGACCGGTTCGTCGCCTTGCTGCAGCAGGACGCGACCCAGAACATGCCGCCCTTCGAGATGTGGTTGCAGGGTCGGGAGGCCATCGGCCGCTGGATGCTCGGCTGCGGCGCCGCCTGTCAGGGTTCGCGACTGATTCCCCTGATCGCCAACGGCGCCCCGGCGTTCGCTCAGTACCGCCCGAGCGGACCGGACGGCGGACACGAGCCGTGGGCGATCCAGGTCCTGGAGGTCGTGCACGGCCAAGTCGCGGCGATCACGTCGTTCCTCGATACCCGGCTGTTCGCCCGGATGGGGCTCCCGAGCACGCCTCCGGTCTGAGCGATGAGTTGGCCGGTGTCCCTCGACACCGATGAGATCGCGGTGTCCGACCCGTCTAGCTGGCGTAGCCAACGAGTCGAAGGAGGGCGCAATGACCCTGCACGACAGCAAGGCGTTCAGCGGGTTCGCGGTCAAGGACCTGGCCGCGGCCAAGGAGTTCTACGGCGGCCTGCTCGGGCTGCGGATCACCGACGACGGTCCGCTGGCCACCCTGCACCTCGGTGGCGGTCGCGAGCTGCTCTGCTACGAGCAGCCGACGAGCACGGCGGCGTCGTACACGATCCTCAACTTCCCGGTTGCCGACGTCGATGCAACGGTGCGCGAGCTGACCGACAAGGGCCTGCGGTTCGAGCGTTACGCCGGGATGCCGCAGGACGAGTACGGCGTGATGCACGACAACGGCCCGACCATCGCGTGGTTCACCGACCCGTCAGGCAACGTGCTGTCGATTATCGCTACGGACTGAGTCGCGGCGGCGGGCGCGGAGCACCGCATCGTGGATGGTCACGCCGCGCCCCTCTGGGTCGACTGCCGGCCGCGGTCGGGCCTCGACGATCTCTATCGCCCACTGGCCTGGATCCAACGTGGCGGCCACCTCCTCGGCGGTGAAGAACACCGGCAGGTCGGGCCGCGGCATCGTGGTCTCCCGATCCCGGGGGTGGTGGCCGACCAGCAGCAAGGTGCCGCCGGGCGCGACCGCGTCGGCCAGCCGGCCGAACAGCGGGCGCAGCCGCTCGTGCGGCATGTGCAGGAAGTGCGCTGACACCAGGTCGAAGCGTCGCGGCGGCGGCGTCCACGCCGTGACGTCGGCATGGACCCACTCGATGCGCTCGGTCAGCCCGGCCGTCTCGGCCTGCGCCGCCGCCCTCGCCAGGGCGGCGGCCGCGAAATCGACGCCGGTGACCTGCCAGCCCCGCTCGGCCAACCAGAGCGCGTCGCCACCCTCGCCACTGCCGACGTCTAGAGCGGTGCCCGGAACGAGATCGCCGACCTCGGCGGCGAGTACGGCGTTCGGCTGGCCGCTCCAGATCGCTCCCGGCGCGCGGTAGCGCTCCTCCCAGAAGTCCGCGTCGAACATGCGCGTGTGGTCGTGCTGGTGCCACGCCCGCATGGAAGCCAGTACAGCCAGCGCGGCCCGTGTGTCGGCGGCGACGAGGTCGGCGTTGATCATGGCTCCGGCCTTCAGCCCGGCCGCCGCCGCGCCGATCAGCTGCGCTCCCAGGTCCGTGACGTTGCCGGCGACCCACACCCCTGGCACCGCGGTAGCGCCGCCCGGATCGGCGGGGACGGCGTCGCCGAAGGGCTGCCCATTCATCTCCACCGGCACCGCGGGCAGGCCGAGGGAGTCAAGCAACGGGCTGCCCCCGACGAACCGTGGCGCCACGACCAGCGCCTCGACCGGCACCACCGTGCCGGACGCCAGCCGGACTCCGGTCAGCCGGTCGCCGACGACCTCCAGCCCGCTCACTCGCCCCTCGACCATGGCGATGCCGCGGGCCCCCAGCTCCAGGCGTTGCTCGGGACCCGGCTCGGGACTGTCGTGGAGGAACACCGTCACGTGGGGGCTGAGCTGGCGGAACAGCTGCGCCTGGTGGGCGACCATCGGGCCGGTGGCCAGGACGCCGATCGCCCGGCCACGAACCTCGTAGCCGTGGCAGTAGGGGCAATGCAGGACGTCACGGCCCCAACGCTCGGGCAGGCCGGGCACATCGGGCAGCTCGTCGACCAGACCGGTCGCGAGGAGCAGCCGGCGCGCGGACACCGTCGTCCCGTCTCCCAGCTCGACGGTGAAACCGTCGCCCTGCGGCCGCGCCGACGTCACGCTGCCGGCGACGACCGGCACGCCGTAGGCGGCCAGCTCGACCCGGCCGGCCGCCAAGAGGTCGGCCGGCGGCCGGCCGTCGAAGCCGAGATAGTTGTGTAGATGGGCGGCGGGGGCGTTGCGCGGTTCACCGGCGTCCACCACCAGCACCGAACGCAGTGAGCGCGCCAGCGCCAGCGCTCCGCTGAACCCGGCCGGCCCGCCGCCGACCACCACCACGTCGTACGCGTTGTCCACCGTTCGCTCCTCGCCTCGTCGATGACCGAACTGTGCGCCAGCAACAGCTGGCTTGACAAACTTCGTTGCCGAGGTGGCAAATGGCCGCATGACCGATGAGCCCGGGCTGGACGACGTCCTAAAGGCCGTGGGGCCGCGGCTGCGGGCGCTGCGGCGACGCCGCGGGGACACCCTTGCCCAGCTGTCGCTGGCCACCGGCATCTCGGTGAGCACGCTGTCCCGGCTGGAAGGCGGCCGCCGCCGGCCGACGCTGGAATTGCTGCTCCCGCTGGCCCGCGCCCACCACGTGCCGCTGGACGAACTCGTGGACGCACCGGTGACCGGCGACCCGCGGGTACACCCCCGGCCGGTCGAACGGCACGGCATGACCTACCTGCCGCTGAGCCGGCGCCCCGGCGGGCTGCAAGCCTTCAAGCTGGTCATCCCGCCGCTGTCGTCGCGCGGAGAGCCCGAACTGCAGTCGCACGAGGGGTACGACTGGATCTATGTGCTGTCCGGGCGGCTCCGGTTGCTGCTCGGTGAGCATGACCTCATTCTCACCCCAGGCGAGGTGGCCGAGTTCGACACCCGCACGCCGCACTGGTTCGGCAACCCCGATCCCCAGCCGGTGGAGTTGCTCACGCTGTTCGGGCCGCAGGGCGAGCGGCTGCACGTCCGCGCCCGGCCGGCGCCGGCCTAGGCAAGCGGCTTGGCGCAGGCTCGCCCGGAGCCGCCCGCAGAAAGTGGTCCCGACACGCCGACGGCGTCGAGTGCGACAGGGCGTGTCGGGACCAGTTTCATACGGCGGGCAGCGCCCGGGGCCCCTTACCGGTTCTCAGGTGCGCGGCCACTCCGAGGCCTCGCCACCGGTTTCGGACCGGTCGCCGGACCACAGGGTGTGGAAGCTGCCCGCGCGGTCCACTCGCCGGTAGGTGTGCGCACCGAAGAAGTCGCGCTGCCCCTGGATGAGCGCCGCGGGCAAGCGCTCGGCGCGCAGCCCGTCGTAGTAGGCCAACGCGCTGGCGAAGCCGGGGATCGGGATGCCGGCCAGCGCGGAACCGGCGACCACCCGTCGCCAGCCGTCCTGGGCGTCGGCCACGGCGTCGGCGAAGTACGGCGTCACCAGCAGGCTCGGCAGATCGGCAGCGTCGTCGTACGCCTGCCGGATCCGGTCCAGGAAACGAGCGCGAATGATGCATCCACCGCGCCAGATCGTGGCCATCGCCCCGCGGTCGATGCCCCAGCCGTACTCCTCGCTGGCCGCGGTGATCTGGTCGAAACCCTGCGCGTACGCGACCACCTTGGAGGCGTAGAGGGCCTGCCGTACGTCGGCGACGAAGCCGTCCCGGTCGGGGATCGACCAGCTGCCGTCCGGACCGGCCAAGCCGGCCGCGGCGGCCCGCTGCTCGGGGTGCCCGGACAAGGCTCGGGCGAAGACCGCCTCGGCGATCCCGCTGACCGGTACGCCGAGGTCCAGGGCCGACTGCACGGTCCACCGACCGGTGCCCTTCTGCTCGGCCTGGTCGAGCACGATGTCGACGAACGGCCGGCCGGTGTCGGCATCGACGTGCGCCAGCACCTGCGCGGTGATCTCGACGAGGTAGGACTCGAGGTCACCGGAGTTCCACTCGGTGAAGATGTCGGCGATCTCCGCCGGCTCGGCGCCCAGACCGCGGCGCAGCAAGTCGTAGGCCTCGGCGATGAGCTGCATGTCGGCGTACTCGATGCCGTTGTGCACCATTTTCACGAAGTGCCCGGCGCCGTCCGTTCCGACGTACGTGCAGCACGGAGTCCCGTCCACCTTGGCCGAGATCCGCTCCAGCAGCGGGCCGACGGTCTGGTAGGACTCCGGCGAGCCGCCGGGCATGATGCTGGGGCCGTTGAGCGCGCCCTCCTCGCCGCCGCTGACGCCGGCGCCGACAAAGTGGATGCCGAGCTCGCGCAGCGCCGCCTCGCGGCGCCGGGTGTCGGTGTAGCGCGCGTTGCCGCCGTCGATGACGACATCACCGGGCGCCAACCGGGGGGCGATGTCGTCGATGACCAGGTCGGTCGGCCGCCCGGCCTGCACCATGATCATGATCCGCCGTGGCGGATCGAGGGCGTCGACCATGTCCTGCGTCGAGGCGGCGTGGACGAAGTCCCCTTCGCCGCCGTGTTCGGCGATCAGGGCGTCGGTCTTGGCCGTGGTCCGGTTGTGCACGATCACCTGCGCGCCGGTGCGGGCGAAGTTGCGAGCCAGGTTGCTGCCCATCACGGCCAGCCCGGTGACTGCGATCTGCTCCATCCGGTCAGCCTGGCAGGAGGGTCAAGCGCACCTCGCGCTCAGGGTTGTCGACATTGAGATCGACCAGGCAGATGCTCTGCCAGGTGCCGAGCGCGAGCCGCCCGCCGAGCACGGGAACGCTCGCGTACGGCGGGATGAGTGCGGGCAGCACGTGATCGCGGCCGTGTCCCGGCGTACCGTGCCGGTGCCGCCAGCGCTCGTCGGTGGGCAGCAGGTCGTCCAACCGGCGGAGCAGGTCGTCGTCGCTGCCCGCCCCGGTCTCCAGGATGGCCAGCCCGGCGGTGGCGTGGGGGACGAAGACGTGCAGCAGCCCGTCCGACTTGTCCTGCACGAACTCAGCGCACGCTCGGGTCAGGTCGTGTACGACGGGGCGATCGCCGGTCCGGATGTTCAGCACGGTGGTGTTCACGAGCAGAGTCTGCCCGCCGTCAGAAGTCGATGACGCCTAGGACGACCAACAGCAGCAGCGTCAGGGCCGCGGACAACAGCAACGATCCGAGGCAACCCAGCCGGTTGGAGAAGAAGAAGAACACCCGGTCCCGGACCGGCGCCTATCGGGGCGGCGGGGGCTGGCCGCGGCGCCGGCGCGCCTTGGCCGCCAACGTCTTCATCCGCGCTTGGTTCTCCGGCTTGCGGGCGGCCTGGACCACCTTCTTGGCGGCTCCGGCCACCAGTGCCTTGTTCAAGATTCCCATGACGTGTCCTCAGTTCGCGGGCGATGTCACTGCTGGGTGTCCGTACCCGCCGCCGGGCCGAGTCAACCCTGGGGCAGTGCTGTCCGCGGGGGCGATCGCGTCTGGCAGGCTCGCCCGGTGACTTCGCTACGGGAGGACGGGCGTACGCCGGACGCGCTGCGCCCGGTGACCATCACCCGAAACTGGCTGGACCACGCCGAGGGCTCGGTGCTCGTCGAGTTCGGTCGGACCCGCGTGCTGTGCGCGGCCAGCGTCACCGAAGGGGTGCCGCGGTGGCGGCGGGGCAGCGGCCTGGGCTGGGTGACCGCGGAGTACGCGATGCTGCCGCGCTCCACCCACACCCGGTCGGATCGCGAGTCCGTGCGGGGACGGATCGGCGGGCGGACGCACGAGATCAGCCGCCTGATCGGCCGCTCCCTGCGAGCATGTATCGACCTGTCGGCCCTGGGCGAGAACACGATCGCGATGGACTGCGACGTCCTGCAGGCCGACGGCGGTACGCGGACCGCAGCGATCACGGGGGCGTACGTCGCGCTGGCCGACGCCGTCGGCTGGCTGCGCGGGCGCGGTTCGCTGTCGCGGCCGGAACCGTTGCACGCGTCGGTGGCCGCCGTGAGCGTCGGCGTGATCGGCGGTACGCCGATGCTCGATCTCGACTACTCCGAGGACGTCACGGCGGGCACGGACATGAACGTCGTCTGCACCGGGTCGGGCGAGTTCGTCGAGGTACAGGGCACCGCCGAGGGGGCGGCGTTCTCCCGCGCCGTTCTGGACGAACTGCTGGACCTGGCCGTGGCCGGGTGCGCCTCGTTGACGGCTCTGCAGCAGCGGGCCCTGGCCACGTGACCCAGTTGCTCCTGGCCACCCGGAATGTCGGAAAACTGGTCGAGCTCCGCCGGATCCTGCACCCGCTGTTGCCGTCCCTCGAGGTCGTGGGGCTGGCCGATGTACCGGAGTACGCCGAGGTGCCCGAGACCGGCGCGACGTTCGAGGCCAACGCGCTGCTCAAGGCCCGCGAGGCGGTCCGGTACACCGGGCTGGCTGCGGTGGGGGACGACTCGGGCCTGACCGTCGAGGCGCTGAACGGGATGCCGGGCATTTTCAGTGCGCGCTGGTCGGGAAGGCACGGGGACGATGCCGCGAACCTGTCGCTGCTGCTGGGGCAGCTCGCCGACGTACCGGACGAGCGGCTCGGTGCGGCCTTCGTGTGCGCGGCGGCCTACGTGACGCCGTCCGGCGCCTGCGAGGTGGTGCGGGGGGAGATGCGGGGCCGGCTCGTGCGGGCGCCGCGAGGTACCAACGGGTTCGGCTATGACCCGATCTTCCTGCCGGACGGGTTCGCCGCGACCGCGGCCGAGTTGTCCGCCGCGGACAAGGACGCGATCAGCCACCGCGGCGTCGCCTTCCGCGCCCTGGCCGAGATCATCGTCGGCTCCGCCTGACGGCGTCCGGGAACATGCGCGTGCCGCGCGGCGTTGAAGGCGGCCCGAGTCCTGATCCGAAGGGTTTCCCGTGCCTGCTGCTGCCGCCCCCGCCGTACCCACGACCGCAGTGCTTGAGTTCGACCGGCAGGCATCCTGCTGGGCCGCCGCCGGTCACGCGTTCCCCGCGGCCACGCTGGCCGGCCTGCGGCAGCAGGTACCGGAGGGGGAGCCGACCCGCGAGCGGGTGCCGTTCGTGATGGTGGTCCCCGCGGCGGTCACGCCGGCCGTCGAGGCGATGGCCCGGACGGCACTACGCGGCAAGTCTGGTTCGGTGAACCAGCACGCGAGCGACATCGACTCGTTCGCGCCGATTCCGGACGTGGGCGACGTGGCAGCGTCGGCGTACCTCCTGCTCGACGTCGAGCGCGGGTCGGAGTTCTGCGGTACGCCGCCCGAGTCAGCGCTGGCCACCCTGTCCGCGCGTGGCCGTACCCCGCTCACCGTGGCCGAGGGCATCGCGCTGCTGACCCTGCACCCCGAGGTGCTGGAGAAGGACCACTGCTTCTCCCTGGCCGGATCACGCCGCGGTGACCGTCGGGTCCCGGCGGTCTGGATCAGCAAGGGCGCACCGCACCTGGGCTGGTGCTTCGCCGGTGTGCCGCACAGCTGGCTGGGCCTGGCCTCGGCGGCCGGCCGGATCCCAGGCTGACCGCCTTGTTACTGGTGAAACTGGGTTGGTAACAAGTGAACACTTGGTTTTCATACACTGAGGGTTTCTTCTCCCCTAATTTGCCACCCGTTCGATGGTCTCAGTTGACACTCATGGGTCTCATGGTGAGACGCTCGGTCACGCCCCCGCCGTCTCGTGGTCGGTGGTGAAACCGGAGGGGCTCATGGTCCGACGTCAGGTCTGCCGCCTCCTTCTCGGGCACGCGTTCGACGAGGCTCCCTACCCTCGTGGCGGGCTCCCTGAGCCGTTCTACTTCCGGTGCCGGCGGTGCCGTCACGAGAAGCAGGCGCCGCCCGCCGTC
>JACCSC010000301.1 GCA_013813215.1 Geodermatophilaceae bacterium
AGACGTACGCGCCGGGCCCGCAGTCGTCGAAGTCGATGGCGCCGACGTACTGGCCGTCGGTCCGGCCGTCGCGGAACAGCTAGTTCTCCTGGTGCAGGTCGGCGTGCTGCAGGCCGAAGTCCTCGGGCCGCAGAGCATCGCGGGCCGCGCGGGCCCGCTCGATCACCGCCCGCACGACACCCCGTCCCAGGCCGGGTCCGCGTCGGTGACCAGACCGGCGGCGTGCTCCGCGAGCCGTACCCCGAGGTTGTCCGCCAGGCTGGGTGCGAGCCGCGTGACGTCGGTGACCCTGGGCCGCTCGAGGGCGCCCCGCGCCGCCCCGTGCTGCTGCAGCCGGGCGCCGAACACCCCCACCCGGCGCAGGTGGGCCGCCGTCAGGGCGGCGTCGACGAACCGGCCGTCCACCCAGCGCAGCAGGTCGCAGACCCGCGCCTCGGCACCCCGGGGGCCGACGCGACGGCGAGCAGGTCGCCGTTCCGGGTGCGCACCGGCTCGGGCACGACGAGGTCGGTGTCGCGGCGCAGGGCGGCCAGCCCGGTCAGCTCGGAGCGGACCAAGTCCACGGTCGGACCACCCGGCCGGTGGACGCGCAACGCGTAACGCGCGCCGCGCGTGTCCAGGACGCCGAACGTGGCGTTCCACCCTGGGCCAACCTGGTCACATGCTCACGAGGCTAGGTGGGTCGCGGACCGGCCCAGCACCCCGACGGCTGGCAAACTGTGCTCGCCCCACCCTTCGTGCTCCCGGGAGGACCCTCGTGCGATCAGTCCAACGTGTGCGCTGCCTGCTCGCCGCCGTCGTGGCGACGCTCACCGTCGGAGCCTGCGCGAGCACCATCGAGGGCACCGGGACCGCCGACGTCGGCGCCCGGGGCACCGACTCCGCTACGCCGACCGAGTCCACCGAGTCCACCGAGCCGACCGAGACGACCGAGACGACCGAGAGCACGCAGCCGACCGAGCAGACCGACGACGACGGCGAGTTGACCTGCGAGGGCGAGGGCGTGGTCGCCCCGGCCGGGCAGCCGTTCTGCTTCACCTTGCCCATGGGCTTCACTCAGGACGAGATCGATGTCGACAACTCGGCGGGGAGCAGCGCGTCGTACACCACGGGCGCGGTCCTCAACCAGCGCGACGTCGTCGTGTTCAGCGTCTACGACCTGAACATCGACTCCGACGACCTCAGCGACCAGGCGGTCGCCGACGCGCTCGCTCCGATCATCACCCAGCTCGGCGAGCAGGGCTTCGAGTTCGAGAGCACCGAGCCGGTGCTCGAGGAGGTGGACGGCGCCCGGGCGTTCTTCTACCAGGGCAGCGACGCGACCGGGCTGTTCAGCGAGACCTACTTCATCTTCCGCGGCTTCACCGAGTTGCAGGTGAACTGCCAGTGGGCCGCCGAGCGGGAAGCGCTGCTGGCCGGCTGCGAGGAGATCCTGGGCTCGCTACAGGTCACCGGCTGAGCGTCGGCAGCCGGGCGGCCCAGCCGGGACCGCTGGCCGTGAGCGTCGCGGTACGCACGTCGCTGCCCGGTTCGCGCCGCAGCGCGACCTGCAGGTGCTCCGCGCCCAGCCGCTCGGCGAGGCCGGCCCCCCATTCGACGACGGTGACCGACTCGGCGAGGTCGCTGTCCAGGTCCAGGTCGTCCAGTTCGGCCCGCCCACCGAGCCGGTAGGCGTCCACGTGCACGAACGGGATCCGCCCTTCCCGGTGCACGCGCGCGAGCACGAAGGTCGGCGAGACGATGCCCCGCTCGATCCCGAGGCCGGCCCCGATGCCCTGCGCGAGAACGGTCTTGCCCGCGCCCAGCGGGCCGGTGAGCAGCACGAGATCCCCACGCACCGCCGCCGCCCCGATCCGGGTCCCGAGGGCGCGGGTGTCCACTGCCTCGGGCAGCAGGAGAGTCACGGCCGGCCCAGCAGGGCGGCCAGCGTGCGCAGGTCCTCCCGCAACGCGGCCCGCGGTACGCCGGCCGGTCCGAACCGCAGCGCCGCGGAGGGGTGGTACGTCGCCAGCACGTCCCTTCCATCCACACTGTGCAGTCGCCCGCGGGCGGCGGCCAGCGTGGACCTGCGGCCGAGGAAGCGCTGCATCGCCGACAGGCCGAGCGTGCAGACGACCTCCGGTGCGAGCAGCTCCAGCTGACGGTCCAGCCAGCCGCCGCAGGCTGCGGCTTCGGCGCGGGTCGGCGTCCGGTTGCCCGGCGGGCGGCACTTCACGACGTTGAGGACGGCGACGTCGGCCCGAGCCAGCCCCGCCTCGGCGAGCAGGTCGTCGAGCAGCCGTCCGGACCGTCCGACGAACGGGCGGCCGGTGCGGTCCTCCTCGGCGCCCGGCGCCTCGCCGACGAGGACCGCCCGGCTGTTCGCCGGCGCGTCACCGACCACCACGGTGCTGCGGCTGGCCACGAGCTCGGGGCACACCGTGCAGCTGCGCGCGGCGGCGGCCAGGGCCTGCCAGGACGGACAGGCCGCGGCGCGGCGGGCGACCGGCTCGGTCACGCTCGGTGGTGTCCGCAGGCGCGGGTGAGCAGTGCCTCCAGGGCCTCGTCGACCAGATCGGGACGCTCCATCATGGCCAGGTGCCCGGCGCCGGGAACCACCAGCAACTCCGCGTCGGGCAGCTCCTTGGCCATGGCCTGGCTGTGCGACAGCGGCGTCAGCCGGTCCTGTTCGCCGCAGGCCAGCAACGTCGGCACGCGGCGCAGGGCCGGCAGCGCGGTCACCTTGTCGTGGCCCATCAGGGTGCCGAAGAAGTCCGCGATCACCTCCACGGGCGTCTCGGCGATCAGCCGGCCTACATAGTCGACCAGCGCGGGGCTGACGTCCGGGTCGCCGAAGCTGTAGGACCGCGTGAGCCACCACGACAGGTCCGAGCCGAGCCGCCGCGTCAGCTCGGCGAGCTTGGGCCGCGCCCGCATGCCGCGCGCGAGCACCGGCAGGGCCACGAGCTTCAGCGGCGTCAAGGCCTTGGGCAGCCCGAGGTCGACCCCGGCCAGCCCGCCGCTGCTGGTCGACAGCAGGGCGACCCCGCGGACCTGCTGTCCGAACAGCTCCGGGCGCTGCTCGGCCAGGGCCAGGATCGACATGCCCCCCATGGAGTGCCCGACCAGGACCACGGGGCGGTCGCCGGTGGCGGTGTCGAGTACAGAGATCAGGTCGCGACCGAGCTGGTCGATCTCGCACGACTCCGATGGCGCCCGCTCGCTGCGGCCGTGACTGCGCAGGTCCACGAACACCAGCCGGCGATCCGGCCGGGCCAGGGCCAGCCGTTGGTAGTGCCAGCTGCCCAGGGCGAGGGTGAAGCCGTGTACGAACACGAGCACGAGCGGTGCGTCGAGCGGACCAACCTCTTCGACGTACAGGGCCTGGCCGTCGTCCGTGCGCACGCGGTAGGTCCGGTCGGCCGGCAGCCGGCCGAAGCCGGTGCCGGCCCGCACGTCGGGTGCGCGGCGCGCGGCGGCGACCCGGCGCTGCTGTACGGCGACCACGGCGCCGGCTCCCGCGGTGAGCAGGCCCAGTGCGGCCATGCCCCACTGGCGGCGACCGGACATCAGCCGACGTACCGGCGGGTCAGCCGTCCGCCGACACGGGTCACCAGCTCGTAGTGGATGGTGCCGACAGCGTCGGCCCAGTCCTGCGCGGTGGGCTCGCCCGCGGTACCCGGCCCCCAGAGCACCACCTCGTCACCGGGATGTACTGCATCGTCGCCGACGTCCACGACGAACTGGTCCATGCAGACCCGGCCGCTGATCCGGCGGCGTTGTCCGGCCACCTGGACGGGGCCGACGTTGGTCGCGTTGCGCGGGATGCCTTCGGCGTACCCGATCGGGACCAACGCGAGCCCGGTGGGCCGGGTCGTCGTGTACTCGTGGCCGTAGGACACGCCGCTGCCGGCCGGGACGCGCTTGACCAGGGCGACCTGCGCGCGGACGGTCATTGCCGGGCGCAGGCCGTACTCCGCCGGGTCGCCGCCGTGCGGGTCCAGGCCGTAGCAGGCGACGCCGGGCCGGACCAGGTCCAGCCAGGCCTCCGGTGAGGTCAGGGTGGCCGCGGAGTTCGCCAGGTGCCGGATGACCCCGGTCAGGCCCTGCGTCTCCGCCCAGTCGGCGGCCTCGGTGAACAGCTTGCGCTGGTGGGCGACAGTGGGGTGCCCGGGCGCGTCGGCGTACGCGAAGTGGCTCCAGACGGCGGCCGGCCGCAGTTCGCCCGCGGTCGCCCCGGCCAGGACGGCGGCTACCAGCTGCGGCCAGTCCTCCATCGTGGCGCCGCCGCGGGACAGGCCGCTGTCGACCTTGAGGTGCACGGCGGCCGGCCGGCCGGCGGCCCGGGCGGCGGCCCGGAGCTCGGTGACCGCCCAGGGCGCGTTAACCGAGATGTCGACGTCTTTCCGGACCGCGTCGGTGAGCTCCTCTCCCGGTACGGCGAGCCAGGCCAGCACCGGCGCGGTGATCCCGGCGGCCCGCAGCGCCAGTGCCTCCTCGAGGACGGCGACGCCCAGCATGTCGGCGCCGCCGTCCAGCGCCGCGCGCGCCGAGGGAACCAGGCCGTGGCCGTAGCCGTCCGCCTTGACCACGGCCATCAGCGAACGGTCGACCCGCGCCCGGAGGGCGGCCACGTTGTCCCGGATGGCGCCGAGGTCGACGACGATCTCCGCACGGGCCACCGCCCGAGTCTCCCAGAGCGCCCCGATCGGCGAGCGCCGGCACCGCGACCGCGGCGGTGGCCCAGATAACGGCAGGTAGTCGCCTAATCGCTGTGCGCGATATTCTTGAGGTTGTCCCCGTTCCCGTTGAACTTCGGTGGCGGTCCTCGTGATCGATGCTCCTATGGAAGTCAAGGGGCCAGGAGTGCCGTGTGGACGTCGCGGGCGATGTAGCGCTTGAGGCAGCGGATGATCTCTTTCTTGCTTAGGCCTTGTGC
>JACCSC010000304.1 GCA_013813215.1 Geodermatophilaceae bacterium
GGCCGAGGCGGCGGCGGAAGCGGCCGGGGCCGCAGCCGACGCGGACCCGATCGGTCCCGGCGTGGACGACTCACGGACGGAGGGCTGATCCGATGCTGATTCCCCGCAGGGTCAAGCACCGCAAGCAACACCACCCCGGCCGCAGCGGTGCGGCCAAGGGCGGCACCCAGGTGAGCTTCGGTGAGTTCGGCATCCAGGCGCTGGAGTCGGCGTACGTGACGAATCGGCAGATCGAGTCGGCTCGTATCGCGATGACCAGGCACATCAAGCGCGGCGGGAAGGTGTGGATCAACATCTACCCCGACCGCCCGCTGACCAAGAAGCCGGCCGAGACCCGGATGGGGTCGGGCAAGGGCAGCCCCGAGTGGTGGATCGCCAACGTCAAGCCGGGCCGAGTGATGTTCGAACTGGCCGGCGTCGACGAGGTGACGGCTCGCGAGGCGATGCGCCTGGCGATCCACAAACTGCCGATGAAGTGCCGGTTCGTGACCCGTCAGGGTGGTGATGTGTGATGGCCGCCGGAACCCAGGCTGCCGACCTGCGTGAACTGCGCGAGGACGAGCTGCTGCTGCGGCTGCGCGAGGCCAAGGAGGAGCTGTTCAACCTGCGCTTCCAGGTCGCTACCGGACAGCTGGACAACAACGCACGGCTGCGCGCCGTGCGCCGGGACATCGCCCGGATCTACACGATCATGCGCGAGCGCGAGCTCGGGCTGTCGATCGCACCGGGTGAGGAGATGGCATGAGCCGCAACTTCCGTAAGACTCGTGAGGGTCTGGTCGTGAGCGACAAGATGGACAAGACAGTGGTCGTCGAGGTCGAGGACCGGATCCAGCACGCGCTGTACCGCAAGACGATCCGGCGTACGGCGAAGCTCAAGGCGCACGACGAGCAGAACGCCGCCGGCGTCGGCGACCGGGTGCTGCTGATGGAGACCCGGCCGATGTCGGCCACCAAGCGCTGGCGCGTTGTGCAAGTACTCGAGAGGGCCCAGTGATTCAGCAGGAGTCGCGACTTCGGGTCGCCGACAACACCGGAGCCAAGGAGATCTTGTGCATCCGCGTGCTCGGCGGCTCCGGCCGGCGCTACGCCGGGATCGGCGACATCATCATCGGGACGGTGAAGGACGCCCTGCCCGGTGCCGGCGTCAAGCGTGGTGACGTGGTCCGCGCCGTCGTCGTGCGCACCGCCAAGGAGCGTCGCCGTCCCGACGGCTCGTACATCAAGTTCGACGAGAACGCCGCCGTCCTGATCCGGGACGGCGGTGGCGAGCCCCGCGGGACCCGCATCTTCGGCCCGGTCGGTCGCGAGCTGCGCGACAAGCGGTTCATGCGGATCATCTCGCTGGCCCCGGAGGTGCTGTAGCAGTGGGCGGGAAAGCGGCCTCGATGAAGGTCAAGAAGGGCGACACCGTCCTGGTCACCAACGGCAAGGACAAGGGCGCCAAGGGCAAGGTGATTGCGGCCTACCCGGAGAAGCAGCGCGTGCTCGTCGAGGGTGTGAACCGGATCAAGAAGCACACCCGCGTGTCGAGCAGCCAGCGCGGCACCCGACAGGGCGGCATCGTGACCCAGGAGGCCACCATCCACGTGAGCAACGTGATGGTGGTCGACAACGATGGCAAGCCGACCAAGGTGGGCTACCGCAAGGACGACGACGGCCGCAGCGTCCGCGTGTCGCGGCGCAACGGTAAGGACCTCTGATGACCGCCGTACAGGAACGCACGCTGCCGCGGCTCAAGCAGCGCTACCGGGAGGAGATCTCCCCGGCCCTGCTCGAGCAGTTCGGGTTCGCCAACGTGATGCAGGTACCGCGGCTGACCAAGATCGTGGTGAACATGGGCGTGGGCGAGGCCGCTCGCGACGCCAAGCTGATGGACGGCGCCGTTCGCGACCTGACCGCGATCACCGGGCAGAAGCCGCAGGTGCAGCGGGCTCGCAAGTCAGTCGCCCAGTTCAAGCTGCGCGAGGGGATGCCGATCGGCGCGAAGTGCACGCTGCGCGGTGACCGGATGTGGGAGTTCCTCGACCGGCTGCTGACCCTGGCTCTGCCCCGGATCCGGGACTTTCGGGGTCTGGCGCCGACGCAGTTCGACGGCAACGGCAACTACACGTTCGGGCTGACCGAGCAGTCGATGTTCCACGAGATCGACGTGGACCGGATCGACCGCCAGCGCGGCATGGACATCACGGTCGTCACCACGGCGACCACCGACGACGAGGGACGGGCGCTCCTGCAGGCGCTGGGCTTCCCGTTCAAGAGGAACTGAGCAGATGGCCAAGAAGGCGCTAGTCAACAAGGCGAACCGCAAGCCGAAGTTCGCCGTCCGCGGCTACCACCGGTGCCAGCGGTGCGGTCGTCCGCGCGCGGTGTTCCGCACGTTCGGGTTGTGCCGCATCTGCTTCCGGGAGATGGCCCACGCCGGCGAGCTGCCCGGTATCACGAAGTCGTCGTGGTGATGACCTCTCCGCACCCCCGCTTCGCCGCAGGCCCTGACGGGAACCCCGGTGAGAAAGGCACGGCCCGCCCATGATGACCGACCCCATCGCCGACATGCTGACCCGTCTGCGCAACGCCAACTCGGCGTACCACGACGAGGTCCGGATGCCGCACTCGAAACTGAAGTCCCACGTCGCGGAGATCCTCCAGCAGGAGGGTTACATCACCGGCTTCAGCACCGCCGACGCCCCGGAGGGGCAGGTCGGACGGGTGCTCACCGTGCAGCTGAAGTACGGCCCGAACCGCGAGCGGAGCATCGCCGGGCTGCGCCGGGTCTCCAAGCCCGGGTTGCGGGTCTACGCCAAGTCCACTGGGTTGCCCAAGGTGCTCGGCGGGCTCGGCGTGGCGATCATCTCGACGTCGACCGGCCTGCTGACGGACAAGCAAGCCAACAAGCAGGGCGTGGGCGGGGAAGTCCTCGCCTTCGTCTGGTAGGGGAGGATCAGATGTCTCGCATCGGACGACTCCCGATCTCGGTACCCGGCGGCGTCGACGTGGCCATCGACGGCCGCGCGGTGACCGTGACCGGACCAAGAGGAACTCTGCAGCACACCGTGGCCGCACCGATCGAGGTCAACCGCGGCGAGGACGGGCTCCTGAGCGTGACCCGCCCCGACGACGAGCGGAACAGCCGGGCCCTGCACGGACTGTCCCGCACGCTGATCTCGAACATGGTCGTCGGCGTCACCCAGGGCTACACCAAGGCGCTGGAGATCGTCGGCGTCGGTTACCGGGTGCAGGCCAGGGGCCGTGATCTGGAGTTCGCGCTCGGCTTCAGCCACCCGGTGCTGGTGCCGGCCCCGCAGGGGATCGAGTTCGCCGTTCAGGCTCCGACTCGGTTCACCGTCTCCGGGATCGACAAGCAGCAGGTCGGCGAGGTTGCGGCCAAGATTCGCAAGCTGCGCAAGCCCGACCCGTACAAGGGCAAGGGTGTGCGCTACCAAGGCGAAACCATTCGCCGCAAGGTCGGAAAGACGGGCAAGTAACGATGGCCAACGACGTATCCAGCGCGCGACGACGCGGCCGTACCCGGCGGCATTTCCGGCTGCGCAAGAAGATCGCCGGTACGCCGCTGCGGCCGCGGCTCGTGGTCAGCCGGTCCACCCGGCACATCCACGCCCAGATCGTGGACGACACCACCGGGCGCACCCTGACCGCCGCCTCGACCATGGACGCCACGATTCGCGGCGCCGACGGCGACAAGTCCGCCGCCGCGGCGCGGGTCGGCGAACTGTTGGCCAGCCGGGCCAAGGACGCCGGGATCACCGCGGTCGTCTTCGACCGGGGTGGGAACCGGTACCAGGGACGGATCGCGGCCCTGGCCACGGCCGCCCGCGAGGGTGGGCTCGACTTCTGATGACCACCGCCGACGCACTTCCCGCCGCAGAGGCGCCAATGAACGCAACACCAGCTGAGATGAGGATCTGATGCCAGGACCGCAGCGCCGAGGCGGCTCCGCCGGCGGCGACCGCCGCGACCGCCGAGACGGTGGTCGGGGCGGCGCGGCACCGGAGAAGACCGCCCACATCGAGCGGGTCGTGGCCATCAACCGGGTGGCCAAGGTCGTCAAGGGCGGTCGGCGCTTCAGCTTCACGGCGCTGGTCGTGGTCGGCGACGGCGACGGTACGGTCGGTGTCGGCTACGGCAAGGCCAAGGAGGTGCCCGCGGCGATCGCCAAGGGCGTCGAGGAGGCCAAGAAGAACTTCTTCAAGGTGCCGCGGATCGCCTCGACCATCCCGCACCCGATCCAGGGTGAGAAGGCGGCCGGCGTCGTACTGCTCAAGCCGGCCAGCCCCGGTACCGGGGTGATCGCGGGCGGTCCGGTCCGGGCCGTCCTGGAGTGCGCCGGCATCCACGACATCCTGAGCAAGAGCCTTGGCTCGTCCAACCCGATCAACATCGTGCACGCCACCGTGGCGGCGCTGCGGGGATTGGTCCGTCCGGAGGAGATCGCGGCCCGCCGTGGCCTGCCGCTGGAGGACGTCGCCCCCGCGGCCATGCTCCGCGCGCGGGCCGGTCAGGGGTCCTAGCCATGGCCGATGCCAAGTCCAAGCTGCGGATCACCCAGACCCGGTCGACGATCGGGACCAAGGCCAACCAGCGGGAGACCCTGCGCACGCTCGGGCTCAAGCGGGTCCACCACGTCGTCGTACGTGAGGACCGCCCCGAGGTCCGTGGCATGGTCGACACCGTGATCCACCTCGTGAGCGTCGAAGAGGT
>JACCSC010000315.1 GCA_013813215.1 Geodermatophilaceae bacterium
GCACCGGGCCGTGATCGTCGCGGCCGACCGGGCCGAGCTGCTCGACGGCCTGCAGGCGCTGGCCGACGGCCGCCCGCACGAGGCGGTCACGACCGGGCAGGCGCTGACCAACCTCCGGCCGGTGTTCGTCTTCCCCGGCCAGGGTTCGCAGTGGGCCGGGATGGCGCTCGGTCTGCTGGACGGCGATCCGGAGTTCCGCGCCGAGCTGACCCGCTGCGATCGCGCGCTCGCGCCGTACACCGGCTGGTCGGTCGAAGACGTGCTCCGCGAGACTGCCGACGCGCCCGCCCTGACCGGCTCCGACGTCGTCCAGCCGGTGCTCTTCGCGCTGATGGTCGCCCTCGCCCACGCCTGGCGGGCCCTCGGCATAGAGCCGGCCGCCGTGCTCGGACACTCGCAGGGTGAGCTGGCCGCCGCCTGCGTCGCCGGGGCCTTCAGCCTCGACGACGCGGCCGCCGTCGTGGCGCTGCGGGCGCACGCCCTGGGCGCCGTGCGGGGTACCGGCGGAATGCTGGCGGTCTCGCTGCCGGCCGACCAGGCCGAGGCGTCGATCGCGGCCTGGCCCGGGCGGCTCTGGGTCGCCGTGCACGGCGGGCCCAGCAGCTCGGTCGTGGCCGGCACCGCGGACGCGATCGAGGAGTACGTCGCCGCCGTCGGTGACACCGTCCAGGTGCGCCGGGTCGGCGTCGACTACGCCTCGCACACGCCGCTGGTCGAGCCGCTGCGCGACGAACTGACCGCGACCCTGCCCGCCGTCGAGCCACGGCCCACCGATGTCGCGTTCTGCTCGTCGCTGGCCGGCAGCTTCGTCGAGACCTCCGAACTGCGCAGCGGCTACTGGTTCGAGAACCTGCGCCACCCCGTGCGCTTCAGCCAGGCCGTCGGCTCGGTTCTGCGGTGGGGCCGGCCGCTGTTCGTCGAGGTCAGCCCGCACCCGATGCTCACCGCCGACCTCGACGACATCGCCGAAGCGGCAGGCGTCCAGGCCGCGGTCTGCGGCACCCTGCGCCGCGGCCACGGCGACCAGCGCCAGCTGTTGACCGCAGCCGCCCGCGCCTTCGTGCTCGGCGCCCCTGTCGACTGGGTCCGCGCGCTCGGCCGCCCCAGCGGGCCGCCGCTCACCCTGCCTACCTACGCCTTCGACCGGCAGCGGTACTGGTTGGAGGAGACCGGCCGGCCGACGGGCACGACGGACGGCCTGGACAGCTCGGCGCACCCGCTGGTCGCGGCCGCGCTGACCACGGCCGACGACGGCGTGCTGCTCGTCGGGAGGATCGCGCGGGACGCGCTGCCCTGGCTCGTCGACCACGAGGTTGCCGGGACCGTGCTCTTCCCGGGCACCGGGTTCGCCGAGCTGGCCCTTGAAGCGGCCGCCGTCGTCGGCGGCACCGAGGTCGCCGACCTCACCCTGGAGCAGCCGCTGCCCGTCCCCGAGTCCGGCGCGGTGGCCCTGCAGGTCGAGGTCTCCGGACCCGACGCCGGTGGTGCGCGGTCCCTGACCATCTGCGCCCGGTTCGACGAGCAATGGGTGCGCTGTGCCTCGGGTTCGCTGAGCGCCGCGGCCCCCGTCGGTGCCGCTGGCGGCGGTGCAGCCGAGTGGGCAGTGGCCTGGCCGCCGGTCGGCGCGGAGGCGGTCGACATACCGGCGGCGTACGACGTGCTGGACGGCCTGGGCTACTCCTACGGTCCGGCGTTCCGCGGCGTGACCGGGTTGTGGCGGCACGGAACCGACGTGTACGCCGAGGTACAGGGGGCGGCCGACGGCGCTGCTGACGGCGCTGCCGACGACGGCTACCGGTTGCACCCGGGCGCCTTCGACGCCGCCCTGCACAGCGTCCTGCTGGCCGGGGATCCCGGCGCGACGCTGCGCCTGCCGTTCGCCTTTTCCGGCCTGCGGCTGGCGACGGCGGGCGCGCGCATCCTGCGGGTGCGGCTCGGCGTCGACGGTGACGACGTGCGCGTCGACATCGCGGACCCGGCCGGGCGGCCGGTGCTGTCCGTGGACGCGGTGCGGCTGCAGGCCCGCACGAGCGGGGCGGCCTACGCCGGACTTCCGCTGTACGCCGTCGACTGGGTGCCCGCCCCCGCGGCCCAGGGGGACTCCGAGGTCGACCGATGGGCCTACGTCGGGGAGCCCGTGCCCGGGCTGCCCGGCGCCGCCGACCTGGGCGGACTGGCCGTCCGGGGCTCGGTACCCCACCACGTGGTGTTCTCCGTCCCCGCCACCGCCGAGGGCGGGGACGTCCTGGGCGCGGTGCGCTCGCGCACCGGGCAGGTGCTCGCGCTGCTGCAGGCCTGGGTGGCCGACCCCCGCTTCGCCGACGCCGAGCTCGTGCTCCGCACGGCCGGCGCCCGGATCGATCTGGCCGCCGCCGCGGTCGAGGGGCTGGTGCGCGCGGCACAGGCCGAGCACCCCGGGTCCTTCGTGCTCGCCGACGTCCCGGCCGACTACGACGACTGGGCCCGGCTGGCCGCCGCCGACGAGCCGCAGCTCGCGGTGCGCGACGGACAGCTCGTGGTCCCGCGG
>JACCSC010000348.1 GCA_013813215.1 Geodermatophilaceae bacterium
CAGCCCGCGGCCCAGACGCAGCAGTCCGGCCCCGACCTGGAGTAGCCCGGACAGGAGCGCGAGGGTGCCGGCCAGGACGACGTAGCGCTGCGGGTCACCGCCGGCCAGAGGGCCGACGGCGGCGGCCACGAGCAGGGCGTCGATCGCGGCGGGGGCCGGGGCGGCGAAGCTGCTCGTGCCCAGCAGCGAATAGACGCTCAGCCCGACGACGGCGGCGTACAGGCCGGTGATCGGCGGCAGGCCGGCCAGGGTGGCGTAGGCCATGGCCTGCGGCACGACGACGACCCCAAGGGTCAGCGCGGCGCGGAGGTCACCCGCAAAGCAGCCGCGGTCGTAGGCCGGCAACCACTGCCGCGGGGGAAACCGGGGCAGCCTCATCGGGCGGACGCGGCCAGTGCCGGAGCGGTCAGTTCCCGCTGGGCGACCACAGCGATGAAGTCTTCGGCGTCGCGCCGAGCCTGCACGTCGAGCGCTTGCCGGGGCACGCCGGTCAACGTACGGACATCCAGCTCACCCCGAAAGCAACGGGCAGCGCGCCTCGGGTCGCTCCGGCCCGGTGGCCGACGCCAGGCCGGGTCATCCTCGGTCCGGTTAGATGCTTGGCCATGAGCGACCGCCTGGTGGCACGGGTGCGCAGCCTGCTCGGTGCCGCCGACGGCGCGGCGTTCCACACCCGGCTGGCGCTCAGGTCGCCGGACGTGCGGGAGGCGCTGACGACGGTGTACGGCGACGTGACCGACATCGACGCACTGCTCGACCGGGCCGTCATGCTCGCCCTGTCGGCCGCCGCCGAACGCCCGGATGACCTGCGAGTGCTGGACCGGCGGCGGGAGATCGACCGCGAGTGGTATCTGCGGCCGAACAGGCAAGGCTACGCCTGCTACACCGAGCGCTTCTGCGGGACGCTGGCCGCTTTGCCCGAGCGGCTGGACTACCTGGCCGAACTCGGGATCACGTACCTGCATCTGATGCCGCTCCTGAAGCCGCGGCCGGGGGAGAACGACGGCGGGTACGCCGTACAGGACTACCGCGAGGTCGACCCGCGGTTGGGCAGCATGGCCGACCTGGTCGAGGTCGGCGCCTCGCTGCGGGCCCGCGACATGAGCCTGTGCATCGACATGGTGCTCAACCACACCGCCCGGGAGCACCGCTGGGCCGAGGGCTGGCTGGCCGGCGATCCGGCGTACGCCGATTTCTACACCGTGTTCCCGGACCGGATGCTCCCTGACGCCTACGACCGCACCATCCCCTCGGTCTTCCCGGACCGGGCACCCGGCTCGTTCAGCTGGGTGCCCGAGACCCGCGGGGGCCAGGGCGGCTGGGTCTGGACGACGTTCTGGCCGTACCAGTGGGATCTGAACTACGCCAACCCCGAGGTGTTCCTGGCCATGCTCGGGGAGATTCTGTGGTTGGCCAACCAGGGGATCGAGATCTTCCGGATGGACGCCGTACCGTTCCTCTGGAAGCGGCTCGGAACCAACGGGCAGAACGCCCCCGAGGCGCACGCAATCATGCAGGCGTTCAACGGCGTGGTCCGGCTGGCCGCCCCGGCCACCCTGTTCAAGGCCGAGGCCATCGTCGCTCCGGAGGAGTTAATCCCCTACCTCGGGGGCCACCCCCGCTACCGCCCGGAGTGCGAGCTGGCCTACCACAACCAGCTCATGGTCATGCTGTGGAGCAGCGTGGCCACCAAGGACGCGCAGCTGGCGCGGCACGCGCTGGGCCGGATGGGCTCCATCCCGGCCACGGCGTCCTGGGTGACCTACGTGCGCTGCCACGACGACATCGGCTGGGCGATCAGCGATGCCGACGCGGCGGCGGTCGGTCTGAACGGGTTCTGGCACAAGCGGTTCCTCAACGACTTCTACGCCGGGAGCTACCCCTCGTCGTTTGCTCGGGGGGCGCTGTTCCAGGCCAACGAGGCGACCGGGGACGCCCGGATCTCCGGCTCGGCGGCGTCCCTGTGCGGCATCGACGACGCCTTGCGGCGCGAGGACGACGAGGCGCTGGAGCTGGGGCTGCGCCGACTGGTCCTGCTCTACTCCGTGGCCTACGGGTTCGGCGCATACCCCTGCTCTACATGGGCGATGAGATTGCTCTGCGCAACGACGCGACGTATCTGGACGACCCGGAACTGGCCGCGGACAACCGGTGGATGCACCGGCCGCGGATGGACTGGACGGCGGCTGC
>JACCSC010000084.1 GCA_013813215.1 Geodermatophilaceae bacterium
TAACCCGGCAGAAACACGCGACCCCCAGACTGAGCCTCCCAACCGCAGCACCCGATCGATCGAAGGAGCCCGGGTGGACCGTCAGCAGGAGTTCGTGCTGCGCACGCTCGAGGAGCGGGAGATCCGCTTCGTGCGGCTCTGGTTCACCGACGTCCTGGGCTTCCTGAAGTCGGTAGCCGTTGCCCCGGCCGAGATCGAGGGCGCCTTCGCGGAGGGGATCGGCTTCGACGGCTCGGCGATCGAGGGCTTCGCCCGGGTGTCGGAGAGCGACATGGTGGCCAAGCCCGACCCGGCGACGTTCCAGGTGATGCCCTTCGCGACCCACACGGGCCCGCCGAGCGCCCGGATGTTCTGCGACATCGCGATGCCCGACGGCGCGCCATCCTGGGCCGACCCGCGGCAGGTGCTGCGCCGGGCGATGTCACGGGCCGCGGACATGGGCTTCACGTTCTACACGCATCCGGAGATCGAGTTCTTCCTGTTCAAGGACCTGCCGGGCGACGGCCGGGCGCCGGAACCGGCCGACCGCGGCGGCTTTTTCGACCAGGCCAGCCACGACGTCGCGCACGACTTCCGGCGCGAGGCGGTCTTCGCGCTCGAGGCGATGGGGCTGTCCGTGGAGTTCAGCCACCACGAGGTAGCGCCCGGCCAGCAGGAGATCGACCTGCGGTACGCCGACGCGCTGTCGATGGCCGACAACATCATGACGTTCCGGCACGTCGTCAAGGAGGTGGCGCTCAGCCAGGGCGTCTTCGCGAGCTTCATGCCCAAGCCGCTGACCGACCAACCCGGCTCGGGCATGCACACCCACCTGTCGTTGTTCGAGGGTGACCGCAACGCCTTCCACGACCCCTCCGACGAGCTGTCGCTGTCCAAGACCGGCCGCGCGTTCATCGCCGGCATCCTGCACCACGCCCGCGAAATCACCGCGGTGACCAACCAGTGGGTCAACTCCTACAAGCGGCTGTTCGGCCTGCAGGCGCCGCACACCGTGATGGAGGCCCCGGCCTACGTCGCCTGGGGCCAGGCCAACCGCTCGGCGCTGGTCCGGGTCCCGATGTACAGCCCGGGCAAGGCCAGCTCCACCCGCGTCGAGATCCGGTCGCTGGACTCCGCCTGCAACCCCTACCTCGCCTTCGCCGTCGTCCTTGCGGCCGGGCTCAAGGGGATCGAGGAGAGCTACGAGCTGCCGCCAGGCGCGGAAGACGACGTGGCGGCCATGACGGACAACGAGCGCCGCGCCCTCGGGTACGCCGACCTGCCGCACAACCTGTCCGAGGCGGTGCGTGTGATGGAGGATTCCGAGCTGGTGGCGGAGACCCTGGGTGAGCACGTCTTCGACTTCTTCCTGCGCAACAAGCGGGCCGAGTGGGCCGAGTACCGCGCCCAGGTCACGCCGTTCGAGCTGGGCCGCTACTTGCCGGTGCTGTAGCCGAACCGCTTGCGCCCCGGGGCGTGAGGCGGTTCGCTCAGACGATCGGCGAGACAGGGGTGGCTATGAACAGGTTCCGGCACGTCGGGTTGACGTTGTGCTTGGCGGCGGCACTGAGCGCGGGGGTGGTCACGCCGTCGGCGGCCGCCCCCACCGCATACGGCGCGGGCGCGCTGGCCGGGCTGGACATGGAGCGGGTGACCATCCCGCAGCTGCAGACGGCGATGAACGGCGGGCGGCTCAGCTCGACCAGGCTGACGCAGTACTACCTCGACCGGATCAACCGGATCGAACCCCTGGTCAACGCGGTACTCGCACTGAACGGCGGCGCGCTGTCGCAGGCCGCGGACAGCGACCGGGTCCGGCGTACGTCGGGACCGCGCAGTCTGCTCGAAGGCATCCCGGTGCTGCTCAAGGACAACATCGACACCGCCGACCAGGGCGCCACCGCGGGGTCCGAGGCGCTGCTCGGCGCCCGGCCCGACGACGCCGAGCTGGTCCAGCGGCTGCGGGCCGCGGGCGCGGTGATCATCGGCAAGGCCAACCTGTCGGAGTGGGCGAACTTCCGCTCGTTCCTGTCCACGAGCGGCTGGAGCGCGGTCGGCGGCCAGACGAACAACCCGTACGTCCTCGACCGCAACCCCTGCGGGTCCAGCAGTGGTTCCGGCGCCGGCGTCGCGTCCAGCCTGGCCGTCGTTGCCATCGGGACCGAAACCGACGGCTCGATCGTCTGCCCGGCCGGGGCGAACGGCGTCGTCGGACACAAGCCCACCCTCGGGTTCGTCAGCGGCGACGGCGTCGTACCGATCTCCTCCGAGCAGGACACCGCCGGCCCGATGGCCCGCAACGTCACCGACGCCGCAATCGTGCTCGACGTCATCGACGGGCGCGGCGAGGATTACACCGACGCGCTGGACCCCGACGCGCTGGACGGCGCGCGGATCGGGGTCTGGTCCGCGGCCACCGGGGATTGCTGCCCGGAGGTCGAGGCGCTGGTCGAGCAGGCGAAGCAGCGGCTGCGGGAGCTGGGCGCGAGCCCGGTCGAGGTGGCTCTGCCCTACCAGGACCAGATCAACAACAACGAGTTCCCCGCCCTGCTGGTGGAGTTCGCGCACGACATCGACGCATACCTGGCGAACACGCCGGGTGCTCACCCAGACGATCTGGCCGGGCTGATCGACTTCAACATTCGGCGTGCCGACACCGAGTTGGTCTACTTCGATCAGGAGATCTTCGTGCTCGCCGAGCAGACCGGCGGCGACCTGACCGACCCGCGCTACCAGCGCGCGCGCACGGTCGCGACGGCGGCGGCGCAGCGCAGCATCGACGAGACACTGGCCCGCTACGACCTCGACGCCATCGTCGCGGCCACCAACAGCCCGGCCTGGGAGACCACCCTGGGCGAGGGTGACGCCTTCGAGTTCGGCTCGTCCGGGCCGGCCGCGGTGGCCGGCTACCCGAACGTCTCGGTCCCGCTCGGCTACGTCGGCCCGCTTCCGGTCGGGTTGTCGGTGTTCGCGAGCGCCGGCCAGGACGCGACGGTGCTCGGCCTGGCCTTCGCCTGGGAGCAGGCCACCCACGTTCGTCGCCCGCCGACGTACCGCGCCACCCTCGGCTGACCGGCGGCTACCCTCGGGCGCGTGGATGCGCCGCGGCTGCTCGTCGTCCAACTCTGTGACGACGACGGACCGGGGCGGGCGGCGGACTGGCTGCGCGCGGCCGGTCTCGAGTTGGATGTACGCCGCGGCGACCTGACCGACCCCGTGCCGGCGGACTTGAGCCAGCACGCCGGGTTGCTGGTCCTGGGCGGGCACCAGGCGGCGTACGACCCGCCCGAGACCTCGCCCGAGCTGCCGCCGGTCACCGCGCTGCTGCGGATCGCCGTGCACGACCGCGTCCCGGCGCTGGGGATCTGCCTCGGCGGGCAGCTGCTCGCGCGCGCCCTCGGCGGCCAGGTCCGAGCCGGCGTAGACGGCCCCGAACTCGGCGGCCACCTGGTGGCCAAGAAGGACGTCGCCGCGCAGGACCCCGTCTTCGGCGGAGTCCCGTTCACCCCTGACGTCATCCAGTGGCACTACGACGAGATCGCCGCGCTGCCGGTCGAGGCCGTGCTGCTGGCCAGCTCGCCGCTGTACCCGTATCAGGCGTTCCGGGTGGGGGAGTGCGCCTGGGGCCTGCAGTTCCACATCGAGACCACGCCGGACATGGTCCGGTCGTGGGCGGCCAAGGACGGCGGCCGGGCGGCACAGTGGGGCCTGGACGTCGACCGCGCCCTGGCCTCGGCGCTGGGGGCGCACGACGACGTCGAGGCCGTCTGGGCGCCGGCGATGACCCGGTACGCCGACGTCGTACGCCGGTTCGCCACGCAGCAAGCGGCTTGACTCTGACCCCGCCCGCCTCCCCCGGTTCCGGTCCTGCTGTGTCCTCGCTGTCGGAGGCGGGCTCATGACGGGAGCCACCGTCGGGCGGGCCCCCGCGCGGCTGTCCCGGCTGGGGTACGCCGATCCCGGTCGGGCGGCCCAGCTGCTCGCCTCCGCCGTCCTCGGGCTCTGGGACGCCGCCGCCGACCGGCCGGCCGACGACGGCGCGGACCGGCTGCTGGCCGAACTGGCCCGCTGCGGAAACCCCGATCTCGCCACGCTGTCGCTGCACCGACTGGCCGAGGCGGCCGGCGACCGGGCCCGCCTGCTGTCCGCATTGCGCGACCAGCCCGTTCTGCGGCAGCGGCTGATCGCCGTGCTGGGCGCGAGCCAGCCACTCGGCGAGCACCTCGTGAGCCACCCGACGTTGTGGCCGCGGCTGGCCGCTCGCGGGGCACCGGAGCGCACGGTCGAGAAGCTGACCGCGGAGCTGGGTGCCGCGGCCCCGGACAACGGCCCCACCTCGATCCGGGAGCTGCGCTCGGCGTACCGCTCGGCCCTGGTGGAGCTGACCGCGCGCGACCTGACCGGTGCCGCGAGTACCGAGCAGGTGGTGCAGGAGCTGTCCGACCTGGCCGCCGCGACGCTGCGGACGGCGCTGGCGATGACCGACAGCGCGACGCCCGGCGATGCCGAACGGTGCCGGCTCGCGGTGATCGGGCTGGGCAAGTGCGGCGGTCGAGAGCTGAACTACGTCAGCGACGTCGACGTCGTCTTCGTGGCCGAGCCGACCGACGGCGTCGAGGAGCAAGGAGCGCTGCAGGCCGCTACCCGCCGGGCGGCGGAGCTCATGCGGATCTGCGCACTGGTGGCCTGGCCGGTCGACGCCGCGCTGCGGCCCGAGGGCAAGGCCGGGGCGCTGGTGCGCACGCTGGCCAGCCACGAGAGCTACTACCGGCGGTGGGCGCGGACCTGGGAGTTCCAGGCGCTGCTGAAGATGCGGCCCGTGGCCGGGGACACCGACCTCGGACAGCGCTACGTCGACACGCTGTGGCCGCTGGTCTGGACCGCGGTCGAGCGCGACGGGTTCGTCGAGGACGTGCAGGCGATGCGCCGGCGGATCGAGGACACGTTGCCCGCCGCGATCGCCCGGCGGGAGGTGAAGCTCGGACCCGGTGGCCTGCGTGACGTCGAGTTCGCCGTACAGCTGCTGCAGCTGGTGCACGGGCGGTCCGACGAATCGCTGCGCACCGGCACGACCCTGGTCGCCCTCGACGCGTTGTCCGCCGGCGGTTACGTCGGACGCGCTGACGCCGAGACCCTCGCCGCGGCGTACCGCTTCCTGCGCACGGTCGAGCACCGGCTGCAGCTGCAGCGGTTGCGGCGTACCCATCTGCTTCCCGACGACACCGCGGAGCGGCACTGGCTGGCCCGGACGATGCTGCCAACCAGCGCGCCCCGGCTCGGCGACGGGCACCGCTCGGCGCTGGAGGTCTTCGACGCCGAGCTGGCCGTGCACGCCCGCGAGGTACGCCGGCTGCACGAGAAGCTGTTCTACCGCCCGCTGCTGCACGCTGTGGCCCGCGTCCCGGGCGAGGAACTGCAGATGTCGGCCGAGGCGGCCGGCGGCCGGCTGGGCGCGCTCGGCTTCGCCGACCCGGAGGGCGCGCTGCGGCACCTGGAGCAGCTCACCGCGGGGGTCAGCCGCAAGGCCGCCATGCAACGGCTGCTGCTGCCGGCGATGCTGCACATCCTGGCCGACGTACCTGCGCCGGACGCGGGGCTGCTGGCCTACCGGCAGGTCTCCGAGCAGCTCGGGTCCAGCCCGTGGTACCTCCGCCTGCTGCGCGACGAGGGGCAGGCCGCGGAGCGGCTGGCGGCGCTGCTCGGCTCCAGCCGCTACGTCGCCGACCTGCTCGGCCGGGCCCCGGAAGCTTTGCGCCTGCTCGCCTCCGACGAGGAACTGCGGTGCGGTCAGGACAGCGTGCTGACCAGCTCGATGCGGGCCACCGCCGCCCGCTACGACGACCCGGACGACGCGGTGCGCGCGGTCCGGGCGTTGCGCCGGCACGAACTGCTGCGGACGGCCTGCGCCGACCTGCTCGGGTTCTGCGACGTCCGCGACGTCGGCACCGCCCTGTCGTCGGTGGCCGGTTCCACCCTGCGGGCGGCGGTCGACGTCGCGCTGCGCACCGTCGAGGGGCGGTACGGCGGCGTACCGACGCGGTTCACCATGATCGCGATGGGCCGCCTCGGCAGCGGCGAGCTGAGCTACGCCTCGGACGCCGACATGATGTTCGTCCACGACCCGGTGGACGGCGCGGACGAGCGGATGGCCTCGGACTTCGCGCATGCCGTGGCCGAGCAGGTCCGCCAGCTGCTCGGGGCCCCGGCGCCGGACCCGCCCCTAAACGTCGACGCCGGGCTGCGGCCGGAGGGCCGCAACGGGCCGCTGGTGCGGTCGGTCGCCTCCTACCGCGAGTACTACGAGCGGTGGGCGTCGGTGTGGGAGGCGCAGGCGCTGCTTCGGGCGGCGCCGGTGGCCGGGGATCCCGAGCTGGGGCGCGCTTTCGTCGGACTGGTCGACCCGATCCGGTACCCCGCCGGGGGGCTACCGGCCGGCGCGGTCACCGAGATCCGGCGGATCAAGGCGCGGGTGGACGACGAGCGGCTGCCGCGCGGGGCGGACCGGGCGACCCACACCAAGCTCGGGCGGGGCGGGTTGAGCGACGTCGAGTGGACCGTGCAGTTGTTGCAATTGCGCCACGCCGGGACCGTGCCAGCGCTGCGGACCACCTCGACGCTGGACGCCCTGCAAGCCGCGGCCGCGGCTGGGCTGCTCGAACGCGACCAGGCGGCGGCGCTGGAGGCGGCCTGGCGCTTCGCCAGCCGCTGCCGCAACGCGATCATGCTGGTCCGCGGCCGGCCCGGTGACCAGCTGCCCCGCTCCGGCCGCGATCTGGTCGGGGTCGCGCGCGCCGTCGGTTACCCGCCCGGCCGCGATCCGGGTGTGTTCCTGGACGACTACCGCCGCGCGGCGCGGCGCGCCCGCAACGTCGTCGAGCAGGTCTTCTACGCCTGAATCCGCCGACAGCGAGGGCGGTCAGGCGCGCAGCAGAGTGAGAACCGCCATGACGCGTCGGTTGCGATCGGCCTCCTCGGACAGGTCCAGCTTCGCGAAAAGCGAGTTGATGTGTTTCTCGACCGCCCGCTCGGTGATCACCAAGGTCCGGCCAATCGCTGCGTTGGTCTTCCCTAACGCCATCTGCTCGAGCACCTCGCGTTCCCGGTCGGTCAGTCGCGCTAACGGGGACGCGGACCCGGACTGCGCCCGCACGACTGCCTCGACGATCTTGGGATCCAGTACCGTGCCGCCGGCAGCTACCTGGAGCAGAGCATGCACCAACTCGTCACGGTCGCCGACGCGTTCCTTGAGCAGATATCCCAGGCCGGTGGCGCCCCGGGCCAGCAGCGAGAAGGCGTAGTCCTCCTCGGCGTACTGCGACAGCACGAGAACGCCGATCGACGGCCATCGGCGCCGGATCTCGTGCGCTGCCTGAATCCCCTCCCTGGAGTTGGTCGGGGGCATGCGGATGTCGGTGAGCACCGCATCCGGACGCAACTGTTCCACCAGGGCCAGCAAGCCCGGGAGGTCCGCAGCCGTGCCGACCAATTCCAGCTGCGGGCACCCGGACAACAGGGCTGCGGTGCCCTCGCGGACCAGAAACTGATCGTCGGCGAGGACGAAGCGCACAACCATGGGCCGCATCGTAGGGCGCCTGCACCACCCCAAAGGGGTGTTAGCACCACCACGGATTGGCCAGCCCGCACCGTGGGCGGCCAGGCCCTGCGTGCGCGAGTCTTCCCGGCGGAACCCATCCAACAGGGAGGCACATCATGAACAACACGCTCGCCCGGGCGGTATCGGTTGCGGCGTTGACGCTGGGCCTCGTCGCCGTACCCGCCACGAGCTACGCCGGCCCGGGAAGTGTCGTCACCGCAGCCGGTTCCCTTACCGTCTACCCCGATCCCTATGGCGACGGCAGCCCGAACTCGACCGAGGGCGGCCAGGCGGCCGTCCTTGCGGTCACCACCGGAGGCAAGACCCTGGTCACCGTGCGCGTCCGGGGGCTGGCTCCGAACCGTGAGTACGGCGCGCATGCGCACGTGCTGGGCTGCACCGACAGCCAGGGAGGCGGTCACTACCAGAACGTGCCGGGAAATGCGTCACCGACCAACGAGATCTGGCTGGACTTCACCACCAACAGCGTGGGGAGCGCCTCATCTCTGACTGTGGTGGATTGGGTCATCCGGCCCGATGGAGCCAACGCCGTCGTCATCCATGACCACGAGACGGACCCCGCAGGCACGGCCGGTCCCAAGCTTGCCTGCCTCGACGTGAACTTCTGAACCGCCCTGGACTCCGCTTCGGAAAGGGCATCCCATGCTTCAAACCCGGCAGGAACTGCCGCGGACGCAGACCGGCTGGATGCACGTCGCCGTGACCGTGGTGTCAGCCGTCGGAGTCGGCGCCGCCCTTGTCGTCCTGGTGCTGTCCTCCGGCCTGGACACCTACGATCGCGTCGGCCACGCTGCCAGCCACTTGGCGGTCGGCTTGCCCGCGGCCTTGGCGGCGGTCCTGGCCTGGCGTTGGTGGCCGCGACAGCTTCCGTCCCGGATCTCGACCGTCGGGGCGGCCATCCTGAGGGTAGTGCTCGTCGTCTTCTGCCTCGGGACTGCCATGGAGGTGGTCGCCGCGCTCAGCGCAGCCGACCCGGACGGGGACGGCCTGCTGCACAACATCGGGCTGATCATCTCCGTGCCGTCGACGTTTGCTGTTCTCGCCGGGCTCGGGATACTTCTGCTCGGCGGGATCGTCACGGCAGCGGTTGCCCTTCGGCGGGTCGCAACCGGCCGGCCGCGCGCCGCTCGAGAGGGGTCCGGTTCACTACTCTGAGCCACCCGAGGCCGCAGTGACCGATGGCGCGAGGACCGACCGCGGACCCTCGCGTGTCCAGGACTTGGCGGCAGTGGCGCTGGGGCTGACGATTCTGGTTCCAGGTCTGGTCCTGGTCTACCTTGTGGCGTTGATCTTGACCGCTCCGATGTTCGGGATCGCGCCGCTCGTGAACGGTCAGCCAGCGGTTGCCCAAGCGATCATGGCTACCGCGGCTGTAGCGGGCGCGGTGCGCCCGCTACACCGACGTTGTGACCAGGTCGCCCGACGGCTCCTGCGCACAGGCGGCCCGTCGAGGTACAAGGCTCTGGCAGCGTTGGGCCAGCGTTTGGCCACTCTGTCTGGCAGTGACGAGGCGCTGACGGCGGTGGCTGCCATCGTGACTGTCGCGATCGGAGCCAGGCGGACGGACGTCTGGCTGCTCACCGGGGCCGAGTGGTTTGCGGCCGCGGGCTGGGCCCGAGACGATGTTGAACAGCCGAACCGGCCGCAGCAATCCGACGCCTACGTCGAGCTACGCCACGGCGCCGTCGTGCTGGGTGCGCTTTCGGTGCTCACGACCGGCGGCGCGCCGCCTTCCCCGGCGCAGGCGCAACTGCTTGATGACATGGCCGGTCAGGCGGCGCTGGTGCTGCGTACGGCTGGCCTGACCGCTCAACTACGAGCTCGACTCGCAGTGATCGCTCGGCAACGCGCCGAGCTCAAGAGTGCGCGGCGGCGGATGCTGACCGCCGCCGATGCCGAGCAGCGGCGATTCGAGCGGGAACTAGCCGAGGGTCCGCTGGCCGAACTCGACACGATCGAGGCGGCGATCTGCGTGCTCGCGGAGGAGCCGGCAAGGTTGCCGGAGTTGTTGCCGGAGTTGTTGCCGGAGTGGCGCCGGCAGGCCGACGCAGCTATCAGCAAGCTCCGCGACCTGGCCCGTGGTGTCTACCCGCCCGTGCTCAGAGACAGCGGGCTGGCACTCGCTCTGCACGCGCGCTATCGGCATTCTGGAGCGCCGGTGACTGTGCACGCCGAGGAGGCTCGCCTGCCAGCCGACATCGAGTTGATCGCCTACCTCGCCGGGTGCGACGCGGTGTCGGCGGCGCTCCGCCGCGGTGCGACTGATGTCGAGGTCACCTTGGGCTGCACGGGCCGCACCCTGCGGCTGACCGTTGGCGATGACGGTGACCCCGGCTGGACCTGCCGCGAGGACGTTCAGGCAGCTGCTGACTGTGTGGTAGCCGCCGGAGGAGCCTTGCGACTGGAGCCAGCCGCCCGGGCGGGCCTGGTTGGAACCGTCGTGGAAATCACGCTGCCGGTGCTGGCCGAGGGCGCGCCTTCATGAGGCATCGGCTGTTCCTGGCCGCGTTCACAGCCTATGCCGTGCTCGTGTGCGCCTGGTTGCTGCTCGGCCTTGCCGCGACCCTGGCTGGGCACTATCCCGGCTTGCGCGCTGATGCCGTCGACTTGTCGCGCTCGATCGGATGGCCGCAGCCAGTACGTGCACTGGCCAGGGGTATCGCCGCGCCGTCCGAAGCCGCCGATGAAGACAGCGCCCGCGCGGTGCTGGACTACCTGTTCAGCGCCGCATCGCTAGGGCTGGGTGTCCTGCTGGTGCACCTTCGCGGCAGGCAGGTGGTGGTGCGGCTCCTGGCGGTTGGGTTGGTGGGCAGCGCCGGGGCGTTCAACCTCAGCGCGCACCGAGCACTAGGTGCTGTATTGGCCGCCTCCGGATACGACCTCGATCTAGAGCATGTCTTCCTGCTCCACGGAGTGGCCGGCGTCTGCTACGTCTACGCCCTGCTGCTCTTCCCCGAGGGGCGGTTCGCAACACATCGGCGGTTCCCGCGTGGCCGCAGCGGCTGGCCGGTCCGCATCCTGCAAGCGTTGGTCGGGAACGTTGTACTGCTCTACCTGACACTCGCGACCGGCACCGCCCACGCCAGCGCCTTCGTCATCTTCTACGGGGTGCTGGCGCCGCTGGTGGGCATCGTTGCGCAGCGGCGAAGGTACCGAACCGCCCGATCCGCGGAGGAGCGACAGCAGTCCAAAGTGCTACTGGGCACGCTGATCTTCGCGGTCACCACCGCCGTGGGCCTGGGCCTTCTCAGCTTGCTGCTCACCGTCATCCGTCTACCCGGCTTCGCGCCCACGAGCTCGGAGGCGGTCATCTTCGGAGTGTTCCGCGCGGTCTCCATCATGGTGCCGCTGGCCGTCATCCTCGGCGTGATGCGCTACCGGCTGTGGGACATCGACCGGTTGTTCAGCCGCGCCCTTCGCTACGGCATCCTGACCGTGTTTGTGACCGCCGCGTACACCGCGATCGTGCTCATCGTGTCCGCGGTGTTGGGGCGTCGGGCCCAGGCGGGGACGGTGATTCCAGGGCTGGCAACGTGCTTGGTGGCGGTTGCTTTCCAGCCGATTCGCGAGCGGGTACGTCGAGCCGCCGACCGTCTCGTCTACGGACGCCGGGAAGATCCGGAGCAGTTGCTGTCGGAACTGGCCCGAGAGGTAGCTGCAGCACCCTCGGGCAGCGACCTGCTGAGTCGGGTGGCCGAAGGTGTCGGGCGAGGGCTCAGGGCCACCGGCTGCCGGGTCAGCGTGCACACGGCAGGAGGCGAGGAGGCACGGGACTGGATCGACGACACGGCCAGACACCCAAGTCGATGGGACATCGCCGTGCCCGTCGTCCACCTGAGTCAGACAATCGGTGCCCTCTCGCTCAGGAGGGCGGCCGGCGAGCGGCTCAACGTCCACGAGCGGCGGATACTCACCGACCTAGCCAGGCAGGCCGGCCCGGCGCTCGTGACCGTGCAATTGAACGCCGATTTGCGCCACCGGCTCGCCGAGACGTCGAAGCTGGCCGGTCGGTTACAGGAGTCTTGCCGTCAGGTTGTCGCCACCGCGGCCCGGGAACGCCGGCGCCTCGAACGCGACATCCACGACGGAGCCCAGCAACAGCTGCTGGCGCTGCGGCTTGCCCTTGGGGCCGTCGAAGGATGGGATGCCGCGGCGGTAGAGGCCCTCGAGGATCGACTGGCACACGCGCGCGAGAGCCTGCTCGAGATGGCCCGCGGAGTCAGCCCACCGATCCTCGCCCAATCAGGGCTCGCCGTCGCCATCCACGAAGCGGCACAGAACCATCCGGCGCGGTCGAGCCTGCGAGCGGTGGGCCTGGAGAATGTGCGCTTCCCGCGTCAGGTCGAAACCGCAGCGTACTTCTGCTGCCTCGAGGCGCTGAACAACTGTGCGCGACACGCGCCCGGTTCACCGGTGCACGTCGACATGCGGCTGGCCGGCGGTGATCTAGTCGTGGAGGTGAGCGACGCCGGACCCGGGTTCGACCCCGCACAGTGCGGTTCCGGCACCGGGTTGGCGGGAGTGGCCGAGCGACTGGCAGCCGTCGGCGGCCGCCTGGAGATCTCAGCTAGCCCAGGGACGGGATCGACGGTGACGGTGCGGCTACCCGCCAGCGCGCGGGAGGTGGAACGGGCCGGCTGACCCGTGTACGAGCCCAGCGCTGATCGGCGTCCCTGGTATGGACCAGACGGGTTCGCAAGCGCTCCGCTGCCCCCAGTAGCGCGCCGATGCGTTCGTGCTTGAGCCGCCGATGCAGCGCGGAGTCGGCGAGGACCGGCTCTCCGCCTCAGGGGGCGTCCAGCCGGCAGCCACCGATGCCGCCGCATCCTCCGGGGTGTCGCCGCAGGCGACGAAGATCGCCGTGCCCAGGGCGGGCAGGTGCTCGTCGATCGCCTGGGGGTCCAGGACGCCGGTGACCACCAGGATCACCAGCCCGTGCGCCTGCACCCACATCCGGGTGGCGACCACCTGGGGCTCGGTGTCGGCGTCGAACCGCCCGGCGTCGACCGCCCGGCCGACCGCGTCGGCCAGCAACGCGAACGGTGCGTCCGCGGCGTCGGAGTCGGCGAGGTCGCGAGCGGCGTCGAACATGGCCCGGTACAGGGCGGGCGCGCCCATCGCGTTGGCGGTGTACGCCGAGGCGATACGCATCAGGTCGGCCACCGGGTCGGGGCTCGGCTCCAGGTCGGCCAGGGCGGCCGCCAGGCGGGTGAAGCCCTCCTGACTGACCGACTGCCACAGCCCCGGCATCCCACCGAAGTGGGTGTAGACGGCCATCGTCGACGTTCCGGCCGCGGCCGCGACCCGGCGCAGGGTCACCGGCTCGGGACCGGCCAACAGCGCGGCGGCCTGCTCGACGAGCCGCAGCCTGACGGTGTCCGGTCGGGGGAGAGGCACTTGACCAGCTTACCGAACGTTGCTATAACTCCGCAATAGCAACGCTATACATCCTCGACGAAAGGCACGGCATGACAGTCGAACTCGTTGATCCGGCCGGACTCCCGGTGTCTGAGGCCTACGCCCAGGCCGCCGTGGCAACCGGGCGGCGGACGGTGTACCTGGCCGGCCAGGTGGCCAGGGACGGTGCCGGCGTTCCGGTCGGCGCCGGCGATCTGGCCGCCCAGGTCGAACAGGCCTACCTCAACATCGGTACCGCGCTGGCCGGAGTCGGTGGCGGCTTCGATGACGTGGCCAAGCTGACGATCTACGTCGTCGACTGGACGCCGGACAAGGGGCAGGCGCTCTTCGAAGGCGTGGGCCGGGCCGCCACGCGGCTCGGGATCGTGCCGCGCAAGCCGACCACGTTGATCGGTGTCGCCGCCCTGGGCGAGCCGGATCTGCTCGTGGAGGTCGAGGCCACGGCCGTCCTGGACTGATCAGCCACACGAGGCGGTCCGCGTGCCCTGACCCAGCTGGCCTAAAGCCGGCGGGTCGGGGGTATCCCGCCGGGCGGCGGGCCGGGGAACATCCACGTCGGGTTCGAGAAGCCGACAACGTGTTCCGCGGAGTCGCGTACCACCGCCCGCAGGTACCGGCCTGCTCCCGGTGCGAAGTCCAGGTCCACCCGGCCGCGCCGGACGTTGCTGCTCGGGATGCGCTCGACGGTGATCGCGGGCTCCGGTACGGCCGAACCGGCGAAGTCCGCCTCGCCGGTGATGAGTTCCAAGGTGGAGTCCGCAGGCAAGTCATAGGCCCACACCGTCAGCGGTACCTGGGCCTGCGCGGTGACCAGAACGCCGCCCATCGCCGGCTGTCCCGCGGCGTAGATGTCCATGGCCCCGCTCCAGCCGGCCATGTCGCTGAACCAGGCGCGGCCGGCACCGAGGGCGTCGATGAGTTCCGGCTCGGCGTCCCCGGCGGGCCAAACCGTCGTGACCCATCGTGGCGTGCGCCCGAGCCAATCGTCGCCGTCGTGGTCGTCGGTGACGCCGGTCGCCGTGACGTACAGCCCGTTGCGGGCGGCCACGTCGTAGGCCTCGGCGAGGGCGTCGACATCGGCGCCGCAGCCGACCTCGAGCAGGTCGGCCCCAAGGTTGCCGGTCTCGACCAGCATCCGGCCGAGGTCGCGTGGCTGCCGGTACGCGCCGCCCAGCGGGTGGTTGTGCGAGGCCAGTCCCTCGTGGTCGTGGACGAGGTCGACCATGGCCATCGCGGCTTCTAGTGATTCGTCCTTGATCGGTGGGCCGTCGGGGTAGTCGGGCAGGAACGGCGTACCGCCGAACCGGTTGACGTGGCGGACCAGGGACAGCTCGGCGCCCTGCTGCTGCCGGATGCCGGGGTAGCGACCGGCGTAGGCCGCCATCAGCTCGGCCTGCAGGTCGAGGGCCTGTTGGCCCTCGCGGCGGCGGCGGAGGAAGCGCAGCCGGTCGACGACGGCGGAGGCGGTCGCGCCGCGGCGGGCACGGACGGCGATCCGGAACCGGTACAGCGAGGCGTCCCCCGCCACGAGGTCGGGCCAGAGGGCGGCCATGTCGTCGGCCGGCCGCAGCCGCAGCCGCTGCCACCCCCGCACCGCCCGCGTGCCGACGACGCCGAGCAGACCCGACTGCTCGGTGAACCGCCCGGTCGCATCGCCGACCCGGTACTGCAGGGTGTACTGGCCGGCCGGCCGGGTGCCGGTGGCCGGCCGGTACGACGAGAGCACCTCCACGACCAGTTCGGCGTTGGGGCCGAGCGTCTCGGCCAGCACGTCCAGTTCGATGGTCGTGGCGGCGATGCTCGTGGAGTACGTCGAGTTCCACGCCGTGCCCTCGAACTGCAGCTGGCCCCACCCCGCTGCCGGACCGCGGGCGGTGAGCCGCAAAGCCCGGCCCGGCTCGGCCGGGGAGTGCGGATCGTCGACGAAGGTCCCCGCCGCGGCCTCGACCGGACCCGACTCGGCGGCGGTCCACGTCCATTCCCGCTCGTCGGTCCCCTCGCTCAGGCCGTCGAACCGGACCGCCTCGCGGTACCCGTGCGCCTGCAACCGGAAGTCGTGCTCGGTCCACCACACTACGTCCACCCCGGCCCGCTCGGCCTGGTCGAGGTGGGCGTGCATGCTCCCCGTGTCCTCGCTGAAGCAGGCGTGCAGGTGCATGGCCATCCGCACCGGATCGGTCCGGAGCGGTGGTGCGGACAGGCCGGACGCGCGCAGGCCCATCGATCGCCCGACTCCGGCCGTCGCCGCCCCGGCCGTGGCGGCCCCGACGGCGAGGGCCCCACCGAGCAGGAGTGCCCGGCGCCGGCTGATCGCGGTGGCGGGCATGTGCCCCTTGTACTACATCGGGACGGCCCCCAGGGAGGATTCGTCCGGTTTGCCGGTGGTGTTGGCGGCGTACGGCGGTGCTAGGGGCCGGTCTCGGTGGCTACCCGCAGCCCGAAGCCGACGAACACGGTGGCGGTGATCCGGTCCAGCCAGACTCGCACCCGAGGGCGTTCGAGGATCTGGCCGGCGGCCGCGGCCAGCCGTCCCAGCACGAAATACCACAGGACGGCCTCGGCCGCCTGCAGGGCGGCCATGGCCATCGACGTCTGCACGATTCGGTGCACCGGCCGGGATGAACTGCGGCAGGAACACCACGAAGAAGACGCCGAGCTTGGGGTTGAGCACGCAGGTCAGCAGGGCGCGTCGGTAGCCCCAGCCGAGCGACAGGAGCCGGTTCCGGCGCGGCCGATCCTCGGCGGACCGGCGATGGTGGCCGGTCCGACGGGAGGCGCGCAGCGCCTAGACGGCCAGCACGAGCAGGTAGGCGGCGCAGGCGAAGCGGAAGACGTCGTACAGCACCGCGCTGGTGCGCAGGGCAGCCGCCAGGCCGAGGGCGGCCGCGCCACCCCAGATCAGCAGGCCGGTGCCGACCCCCCAGGCGGCCCGCGCCGCGGCGGCCCGGCCGGCCTTGACCACGGTGGCGAGCACCATCGCGGTGTCAGGCCCGGGCAGCATGGTGATCAACGCCGCCGGCACGGCGTAGGCGAGCAGGGCCGTGACGAGGTCGCTCACCCGTCTCCGGTCCAGCCGTAGACCCGGTCCAGGCTCACTCGGACCAGCAGTCTCTGCTCGGAGACCATCGCCGCCCTGAACGCCGCCCAGTCCGGGTGCTCGCCGCGCATAGCGCGATAGTGCTCCACGATGCCGTCGGTGGCGGGGTCGTCCACGGCGTCGGCGATCGCGCCGAGCGCGGCGACACCCTCGGCGACGGCGTAGGCGCCGAGATCGGTCGTCGTGACGTAGAGGCTGACCCGGGGGTCTCGAGCGAGGTTGCGGGTCTTGGCGCGGTCCGCGGTGACCGAGATCAGCGCCGTCCGAGCGGCCGGGTCGTAGAGGTAGCCGACGTTGGACAGTTGGGGTCGGCCGTCACGCTTCACGGTGACCAGGACACCACGGGAGTGGCCCTCGATCAGCGTCCACAGGGCGTCGTTCACGAAGCCACGGCATCGAGGGTGTGGGCCCGGCGAAGGCGCAGGGGGCGCAGGGTCGCGGCGAGCAGGTGCAGTTCGGCGAGCACGTCGTCGGCCGCCTCGGCCATGACCTCGTCGGGAGCGAGGATGCCCTGTGCGTCCAAGCGCTGCCGGAGCCGAATGCTGACGCCGTCCGGGACCGGGACCATCCGCAGCGCGGTGAGTACCGGCTTGATCATCTCCGCGGCGCGCAGACCGGCCGACGTCATGCCGTAGCTGACGAAGCCGACCGGCTTGTAGGCCCACTCAGCGTAGAGGTAGTCCAGGGCGTTCTTCAGCGGTGCGCTCACCCCCCGGTTGTACTCGGGCGTCACGAGCACGAACGCGTCCGCCTCGTCGACCGGGTGTGCTCGTGCACGTACGCCCCATCCCCAGCCGCCTCCGGCTCGTCCAGGAACGGCAGGTCGACCGCGGCGAGATCGACCACGAGAACGTCGTCGAAGCCGCCATGCTGGCGCGCCCGCTCGGCGAACCACCGTCCGATCTGCGGCCCCACGCGGCCGGGGCGGGTGCTAGCGAGGATCACGTGCAGCTTCACGTCGGGACTCCTTGTGTGTTGTCGGTGCGGAGAACAGGGGGATGAACAGCTGCGCCAGTGGACCGATGCCGACGGCGTAGACCAGAGTGCCGACGCCGACCGTCCCGCCGAGGAGCCACCCGGTCGCGAGCACGAACACCTCGATGGCCGTCCGGGCCCGGCGGATGGAGACGCTGCGCGCGGCGAGCCCGGTCATCAGGCCGTCCCGCGGGCCGGGCCCGAGTCCGGCGCCGATGTACAGCCCGGTGGCCAGGCCGTTGCCCAGCACGCCGGTCACGAGGAACACCAGCCGCCAGCCCAGCCCGGGCGGTGTCGGCGGACGGCCATGGTCGCGTCCAGAGCGAGCCCGACGAGGAGGACGTTGGTCAGGGTGCCGATGCCGGGTCGTTGGCGCAGCGGCACCCACAGCAGCGGCACCCACAGCAGCAGTACGACGAGGCTCACGACGATGACCACGGTCCCGATGGACAGGCCGCTGCGGACCGCGATCCCCTGGTGCAGCACGTCCGACGGATCGAGCCCGAGTCGGCCCGGACCAGCAGGGCGACGCTGGCCCCGAACAGCCAGAGTCCCAGCAGCAGCTGACCGGTGCGTCTAGTCGTTGACATGTCACTGATCATGGCAAAGTCTTTGATGACATGTCAACGAGAGGTATCGTGCGGATGTGCCGAGGACGCGGTGGTTGAGCAGACGCGAGGACCGAGCCTGGCGGGCCTACCGGTTGATGCAGACGGTGCTGCCCGCCCAGCTCGCCCGCGACCTCATGCGCGACAGCGGCTTGTCCGAGCCGGACTACGACGTCCTGTCGACGCTGTCGGAGAAGACCGCCCACCGCTGGCAGCTGCGCGAGCTCGCGGCCAAGATGTCCTGGTCACGCAGCCGGCTGTCCCACCACATCTCCCGGATGCAGCGGCGCGGACTTGTGGTGCGGGAGGACGACCCCGACGACGCCCGCGGGTGCATGATCACGCTGACCGAGCAGGGCCTGCTGACGCTGGAGGAGGCGGCTCCTGCGCACGTGCAGTCTGTGCGGCGGCACTTCATCGACCTGCTGACTCACGAGGAGATCGCGACCCTGACCGCGATCGCCGAACGCGTCGTCGACCGCCTCGCCGCTGGCAAAGCTCAGGCCGCCGGCGCATCGGCGGGCAGCTGAGGCGGCCGGCCGGACGAGAGTGGTGGCCGAAGTCGCCGTACCGCGTCGCAAGCTGCGACCGGTACGGCGACGCCGGGGAGGCCATTGTGATCCTGGCCTCACCCCTAAGGTCAGTAGACCGCCAGCCCGGAGGCCCCGTCCGCGACCGGCAGGCCGCCGGTGACCACTCCCCTCGACGTCAGGGAACCGTCCGCCTGGATCTCGAACGCGGCCACCGCGCCGGTGCCGCGCAGCAGCAGGTAGAGGTAGCGGTTGTCGGCACTGAGGGCAAGATCGACCGGCTGACTGTCGGCGCCCAGGAACGCGGCGTCGCCGTCGAGCAGGCGGACCCGACCGGCGAAGTCGAACCGGTAGGTGGAGATCGTTCCGCTGCCGAAGTTGGCGATGTAGGCGTACCGGCCGTCGTCGGTGATGACTACCCAGCACGAATCGGTCTGTTGGTTGGGGACCGAGCCACTGATCACGTTGAAGTTGCCGCCCGGGAGCACCCGGTACGTCGAGACCGCGGAAGCAGCCTCAGCGGCGTTGAACGACTCGACGACGAGAAGCTGGCTGTTGTTGCGGAAGGCCATGCTGAACGGCCGCAGCCCGAACGAGGCGTTGCGACTCGGTACGGCGCTGGCCAGACCGGCACTGTCGACCCGGAAGACGTCCAGGGCGTTAGCCGGCGACAGCAGCGTGTTGGTGGTCTTGTGCGTCACGACCAGGAGCCGTCCGTCGGGGCTGAACTCCACCTGGCCGGGCACCGCAATGGGTGAGCTCAGCTCCCTGAACGAGTCCGGCAGGGGCGTCAAGGTCCCGTTGGCATTCCTGGTGAAGCCGAGAATCCCGTTACCCGCGACTGACCCGTCCAGAACGTAGAGCAGGTTGCCGTTGATCGTCAGGCTGTTCGGCTGGTCACCGGCGTACACCTTCTGCAGGAACGTCAGCTGCGTTCCGTTCACGGCGAAGACGGTGACATCGTCGCTCCCGGCATTCGCCGCGTACAGGAACCGATGGTCGCTGCTCAGCCGTAGCGCCCCTTGAGTGTCCAAGTCGACGCCAATGCCGGCACCTCGCGTGGACACGTTTCCTACCCGGGTCAGGACGCCGTCGGCGGCCCGACGATAGGTGATGATCTGGTTGTTGACGCTCCGGTTGGTCATCGCAAAGGCGGCGCCTTCGCCTGCGCCCAAAGCCACCGTGGCGCGCTCCGGCGCCCCCGAGGCTTGGCCTTGCGCGACCAGCACCACGCCCAGCAGCATGATCAGCGACAACGCCGCGATGCCCAGTCTCTTCACCCGGTTCGACATGTCTGTTCTCCCTGCTCGAAGAGCCGAGGCAGCAGTGGGGTGCCACCGCTGGCTCGGGTGCGCAGTCGGTGTCCCCGACGCAACTGCCCGTACGCTAGGACAGCATCGGTCCTGTAGGCAGGACCAGTGACAGGCGAGAAGCAAGGACCAGTTGTATGCCGCTGAATGCCGCCGAGCTGCTCCTCGTCCTCGCCGATCAGGGGCGGTTGCCGTTGCGCCTTCGCCTCGCGAACGCCTTGCGGGATGCGATTCGCCGCGGTCAGTTGCCAGCCGGAACGACGCTGCCCTCGACCCGGATCCTCGCCAACGATCTGGGCCTTTCCCGCGGTGTAGTGGTCGATGCCTACGCCCAGCTCGCCGCGGAGGGCTTCGTGCGCAGCCGTCCTGGTGCGGAGACGACCGTGGTGTACGCCGGGACGGTCGCACTGCCCGAGCAATGGCACAAGCGGTCGCCGGCGCCTCGTCCGGTCCCGGAGCTGGATCTGCGACCCGGTTGGCCGGATCTGTCGGCCTTCCCACGCGCGGCCTGGGTCACTGCGACGCGAGAGGTCCTCACCGAGTTGCCCGACGCTCAGTTGGGCTACTGCGAGCCGTGGGGTGCCTGGGAGTTGCGCCGCGCACTGGCCGATTACTTGTCGCGCGTGCGCGGTGCTATGACCGCCCCGGATGGCGTTGTCGTGGTCAGCGGGGTCACCCAAGGCCTGACGCTGCTCTGCCGATTGCTGCTCCTCTCAGGCACGAGCCGCCTGGCCGTGGAAGACCCGAGCAATGCCGTGCAGCGCGAGCTGCTCAGCCGGCTTGGCATGGACCTGGTGGACGTCACCGTGGACGGTGGCGGTCTCGACGTGGACGCTCTTACCGCCACCAGGGCCCGCGCGGTGCTCTGCACCCCCGCGCACCAGTACCCGACGGGGGCAGTGCTGTCACCGGAGCGGCGCGAGCGGCTGCTGCGCTGGGCCAGTGAGTCCGGCGGGCTGATCATCGAGGACGACTACGACGCGGAGTTTCGTTACGAGCGGGGCCCCCTAGGTTGCCTGCAGGGCATGGACCCCGCGCGGGTGGCCCTGGTCGGCAGCGTGAGCAAGACGCTGGCTCCCGCGCTGCGGCTCGGATGGGTTCTCACCCCGCCGTACCTGTTGGCGGCGCTACGCGGGATCAAGCGGGACGACGACTTCGGCAGCAACGCAATCGCCCAGCACGTGCTGGCCCGCCTGCTGGAATCCGGGCGCTATGACCGCCACCTGCGCGGCCTAAGACGTCGATATCGGGAACGCCGTGACGCCTTCCTCCGAGCCATGGAGCGTCGGCTGCCGGACTGGACGGTGATGGGCAACGCGGGCGGCTTGCATCTGACTTTGGCGCTGCCTCCGGGTGTTTCCGAGGGCAGGCTTGTCGCGGCCGCCGCGGCTCGTGGCCTTTCCGTTCTCGGCCTCGAGACGATGCAGGGCAGCACGGTGTCGGGACCGGGCATCGTCGTCTCGTACGCACGAGCGACCCCCGACATGTCCGAAGAAGCCGTGACCAGACTGTTCCAAGCGACGCAATTCGTGGACCAGGTGACGTCCGAGATGGAAGCAAGAGTGACCAGCGCGGCCATCCTGTGGCAGAACCTGGGATGAGAGCGAAGTCTCACTCAAGCCGCACGTCACGCTGGTGAAGCCCGCCACCTGTGGGAGTACGTGGCAGACGTACGTCGCACGCAGAACCGTGGCCGCCTACCGCCGAGGACACACCGCAGGCACTCGCCACCGCGGCGCACCATCACGTTGCCCGACACTCGCTTCAGCACGAGGCGAACCCCAACCAAGATCATCCGGTCGCGCTCAGGGGCTTACCGAAAGACCGGGGCTAGCGAACCGAGACTAGCGCTGAGGCCCACGTCCTCCAGGGGGTACCCCGAGGACACCCTATTCCCGAGCGAGGACTTGGTCATAGACCACCCCGGTCGCCGCGGCCTGCACAAGCTTGTCGACGACGTCAACAGCCCAGTCCTGACGTGACCAGGTCGACGGGTGATACAGCCCAAGCGCTGTGTTCAGTAGCACATCTG
>JACCSC010000368.1 GCA_013813215.1 Geodermatophilaceae bacterium
GCAGCACGACGGCGATGAGGAGGTAGATGACGATCGCCAGCGCCTCGTTGAACAGGCCCGACACCGCGCCGTCGGTCAGGTCGAGCGCCTCACGCATCTTCGTCTCCATCAGCGGACCGAGGATGACACCGAGGATCAGCGGCAGCACCGGGAGCCCGAACCGGCGGATCGCGAAGCCGACCAGACCGAACAGCAGCAGCAGGAGCAGGTCGAACGCCTGCTGGCTGACTGCATACGCGCCGAGGGCAGCGAAGAACAGGATGCCGGCGTACAGCTGCGGCCGCGGAATCTGCAGCAGCCGGGCCCACACCGGCGCCAGCGGCAGGTTGATCACCAGCAGCAGCGTGTTGCCGATCAGCAGGCTGGCCAGCAGCGTCCACACCAGGTCGGCCTGGCTGCCGAGCAGATCGGGCCCCGGCTGGATGCCGTAGCTCTGCATCGCAGCCAGGATGATCGACGCGGTCGCGGTCACCGGCAGGCCCAGCGCGAGCAGCGGCACGAACGTCCCTGCTGCGGAGGCGTTGTTGGCGGCCTCCGGACCGGCCACGCCCTCGATCGCCCCCTTGCCGAACTCGTCGGAGTTCTTCGCCAGGCGCCGCTCCACCAGGTAGGACAGGAACGTCGGCGTCTCCGCTCCACCGGCGGGCACCGCGCCGAACGGGAACCCGAGCGCGGTCCCGCGCAGCCACGGCCGCCACGAGCGCGACCAGTCCTCCCGGCCCATGAACGGCCGGCCGACCGGGACGACGTCGATCGGCCGGCGCCTGAGGTGTGCCGCCACCCACAGCGCCTCGCCGAGGGCGAAGATGCCCACGGCCACCACGACGATGTCGATCCCGTCCGCCAGCTGCAGCTGTCCGAGGATCAGCCGCGCCTGCCCGGTCGACAGGTCGAGCCCTACCAGCCCGATGGTCAGCCCGATGAACAACGAGATGAACCCACGCAGCTTCGACGATCCGAGCACGCTCGTGACCAACACCAGGGACAGCAGGATGATCGCGAAGTACGAAGGCGCACCGATCTTCACCGCCTGGTTCGCGAGCAGCGGCGCGAAGAACACCAGCAGCAGCGTGCCGATCGTCCCCGCGATGAACGAGCCGATCGCGGCTGTGGCCAACGCCTGCGCCGCCCGTCCGGCCTTGGCCATCTTGTTGCCCTCGATGGCCGTCATGACCGACGACGACTCACCCGGTGTGTTCAGCAGGATCGAGGTGGTCGACCCGCCGTACATGCCGCCGTAGTAGATGCCCGCGAACATGATCAGCGCCTGCGTCGGGCCCAGGCCGTAGGTGACCGGCAGCAGCAGGGCGACGGCCATCGCGGGGCCGATACCCGGCAGCACGCCGACGAACGTGCCGAGCAGGACGCCGACGGCGGCGTACAGCAGGTTGATGGGCGTCAGGGCGTCCTGCAGGCCTCCGAGCAGCAGGCTCAGGCTGTCCATCTAGAGGATCCCGTCCAGGATCCCCGGGGTCAGCGGCACACCGAGCACGACGTAGAAGAAGTACCAGCTGGCAACGGAGAGTACGGCTCCGACGAGGATGTCGCGCAGCACGGTCCGGCTGCCGAGCGACCAGGCGCAGCCGGCGAAAACGACGGCGCCGGTGATGGCCCAGCCGAGAAAGTTCACGGTGAGGAGGGCGAAGACGAGGAAGCCGAGCAGCTTCAAGACGGTGAGCCAGTCGGGCTTCGTCGTCAGGTCGATGTCCTCGCCGGCCTCGGCTTCGGCCTGGCTGCCACGGGCGGTCGCGACGGTAAGCAGCACGGCCAACACGATGGTGATGGCGCCGATGGCGTACGGGAAGATCCGGGGCCCGACCGGGTCGCCGAAACCGACGTTCAGCGTGGTGGCGTCGTAGATCGTGTAGGCGCCGACGAGGGCGAGCACTCCGGCCAGGCCGTACTGTGCCCGGTCGACGTCGCGAGACGCGGCCGCGTCGGGTTCGCTGGCGGCGCTGCTCATATCAGGTTCAGCTCCTCGAGGGTCCCGGACACGCGTTCGTCCTGCTCGATCAGGAACTGCTCGAAGTCGTTGCCCGTCCGGAACGCGTCGGTCCAGCCATTCGTCTCCAGCACCTCCTGCCACTGCTCGCTGTCGTGCATCTCCTGCAAGAAGCCCACCAGCTCGTCGCGCCGCTCGTCGCTGATGCCCGGCGGTGCGAGCACACCACGCCAGTTCAGGAACGTGAGGTCGATATCGGACTCGGTCAGCGTCGGGACATCGGCCAGCGCCTCCTGGGGTTGACGCTCCTCGCCCGACACGGCCAGTACCCGCAGTTCACCGGAGGAGATCTGGCCCTCGAATTCGGCCAGCCCCGAGAACCCGACCTGGATCTTGTCTCCGAGCAGCGCCGAGGTCAGCGGACCGCCGCCGTCGTAGCTGACGTAGTTGACGTCGTTGGGGTCGATGCCGAGCACTTCGGCGAGCTGCATCGGGAACAGGAAGTCGGGGCCACCGGGCGAGGAGCCACCGCCGATCACGACGCCGCCCGGATCAGCCACCCAGGCGTGCGAAGTCGGCGACAGTCTGGTACGGCGACTCGCTCGGCACGAGGATGCCCTCGGGCTCGGTGATCAGCTGGGCGAGCGGGGTCGCGTCCTGCAGGGAGAAGTCGCTGCCGAAGGAGTACAGGGAGCCGACGACCCCCAGGCCGACGGTCATCATGGTGTGCTCGTCACCCTGCTTGCCCATCAGCTCGGCCATCGCCGCCGAACCGCCGGCGCCGACGATGTTCCGGACGTTGAAGCTGCCGCCGGTGACGTCGCCGTCCTCCATCACCTGCACCGCGGCCCGGCCGGTCTGGTCGTAGCCACCACCGGGACTGTTCGGGATCAGCATGACGAGGTCGCGGCTCTCGTCCCCGCGGGTGACCCCGCAGGCAGTGAGCGTGAGGGCGAGCAGGCATACGCAGAGCGCGGGGACCGTCGGGCGTCTGGGCACGGGCAGCCTCCGCATCGGCCGACGTCGGTGTCGTCGCACCCTACTGCCGCTTCGCACCACCAGAGGGACGTGTCGTCGGCCGTGAGTGGTGGGCCAGGGCGGCGTGGTGGTCGTGTCCGTCGGCGGCGCTGGGGCTGACGTGCACGGTGACGTCGGCGAGCTCGGGTACGTCGTGCAGGAGCCGGTGGTGGGCTTCGACGGCGATCGCGTGCGCGTCGACGATGCCGAGGGTGGAGTCCACGACGACGCCGGTCTCCGCCCGGATGCGGTGTCCGATCCACCGCAGCCGCAGGTCCTCGACGTCCGGTACGCCGGGGGTCGAGCGCAGGGTCGTCTCGGCGGCGTCGACCAGCTCGGGGTCTACGGGGTCCATGAGCCGGCGGTAGATGTCCCTGGCCGCGGCCCTGAGGACGAACGGATCGTCACGGTGATGCCGATGCCGACCAGCGGGTCGGCCAGGGGGTAGCCGGCGAGCACTCCCAACGCGCCCAGGACCACGGCGAGGGAAGTGAACCCGTCGGTGCGGGCGGGCAGCCGTCGGCGACCAGGGCGGCGGAGCCGATCCTGCGGCCGACCCGGATGCGGTACAGGGCCACGAGTTCGTTGCCGGCGGCGCCGATCAGGCCGGCGGCGATGTGCCAGCACCTGCGGATCGAGCCGACGTCGCCGCTTGACCTTAGAGTGCACTCCAAGGCCTACCGTGCTCGATGTGAGCGCGATGACCGACACCAACCTGACGATGAGTGTCGCCCAACTCGGGGCGCGTGTCGGCCTACGACCCGACACCATCCGCTACTACGAGCGGTCCGGGCTCATCCCACCCGCACCCCGAACGACAGGCGACCACCGACGCTACGGCGAGGACGCCGTTGACCGCCTCCGCTTCATCCAAGGCGCGCAGCGGCTAGGGCTACGGCTGCGAGAGATCGCGGACCTGCTCGCCGTACGCGATACCGGCAACTGCCCATGCGAGCCCGCCGAGCAACTGCTTCGTCACCGGATCATCGAGATCGACGCCGAGCTGGCGCGGCTGACCGCGCTGCGAGCCGACCTCGTGCGCATGGCCGATGCCCTGCCCGGCAACGGTCCCCCAGACCCGGAGCCGGGGAAGTGGTGCCCACCGGAGATGAGGAGGTGAGGGATGAGGAATGAAGCCTGTTGCGGCTGCGAGCAGTGCAGCTGCACCTGCTGCCAGGAGACTTGTAGCTGAGTTCCAACCGTTCCACGAAGGCCCCGCTGTTCACTCGCGGGGCCTTCGTGCTGTCACCATCGGCACGGAGTTCGGCTAGCTCGCGGGCGGCACACGCGCCCGCGCCGTACACCCGGCGCACCCGGCTCAGCTGGACAGCCGGTTCGGTCACCTCGTTTTCCTGCCCGGTGGCGAACCCCCCACCGGGCCGCGAGTCGCGTTGAGCAGCGGGTGACCCCTCGCACCGGTAGCCTTGCCAGGAGGGGCCGGTCGAGACGAGCCCGTTCCGACGCAACAGGAGGTCGCAATGCGCATCGGTGGAAGCCTGCTGTTGATCGCCGTCGGGGCGATCCTCACGTTCGCGGTGACCGCGGAGGTGGCCGGAGTCGACATCGCTGTCGTCGGTTGGGTCCTCATGGTGGTCGGCGCTATCGGGTTGCTGATCACCCTGGCGATAATGACTCGGCGCCGCCGGACGGACGTCACGTACGACCCCCAGGGGTATGGCCCCGGCGCGGGCCCGGGCGGTGCAGCTCCCGGCCGGACCACGTACCGCGAGGACCGGGACCCCAACCTCGGCTGAGCCGCGGTCCGCACGGGGATAACGTGCGGCCATGCCGGTCCTGGACGACGTCGCACGCCGGGCGCTGGACTGGCCGGTCGAGCACATCGCGGTCGCCGTCGTCAGCGCCGAGGGCGCGGTAGCTGCCACGGCCGGGGATGTCGAGCGGGAGTTCCCACTGGCCTCGGTGACCAAGATCCTCACGGCGTACGCCGTCCTGGCCGCGGTGGACGGCGAGCTGCTGTCGTGGGACACCCCGGCCGGTCCGGAAGGCTCCACGGTGCGGCACCTGGCCGCGCACGCCTCGGGCCTGAGCTTCCACGACGCCACGTGGGTGCAGGCCGCGCCGGGTACCCGCCGGATCTACTCCAACGCCGGCTTCGAGGTCCTCGGCGAGACGGTGGCTGCGGCGTCGGGCCAGCCGTTCACCGCCTACCTCGACGCCGCGGTGCTGCAGCCGCTCGGCATGGCGGCCTCCCGGCTGGACGGCTCGCCTGGCGCGGGCGCGGTGTCCACCGTGGCCGACCTCTGCCGGCTCGCGGCCGAACTGCAGTCGCCGACCCTGATCAGTGCCCGCCTGCTGGCCGAGGCCACCGAGGTGGCCTACCCGGGGCTTGCCGGCGTCCTGCCCGGGTACGGGCGCCAGCAACCCAACGACTGGGGTCTGGGCTGGGAGATCCGCGGCAGCAAGGACCCGCACTGGACCGGCGCCACGAGCTCGCCCGAGACCTTCGGTCACTTCGGCCGCTCCGGGACGTTCCTCTGGGTCGACCCCGAGGCCGGTCTGGCCTGCCTCGCGCTGACCGACCGCGACTTCGGCGACTGGGCGATCCAGGCCTGGCCGGCGTTCACCGATCAGGTGCTGGCGCAGCGATGATTTCGGCCGCAAGGCGCGGTCTAGCTTCCTGACCGGTTCACCACCCCAGGGAGCAGTCATGGGTCAGATCGTCTCCAACTATTTCATCTCCCTCGACGGCGTCGTGGAGTCGCCCGACCAGTGGCACTTCCCGTACTTCGACGAGGCGATGGGCGAGATCGTCGGCGAGGGCATGCAGACCACAACCGCGTTCCTGATGGGGCGCAAGCTGTACGACGAGTGGTCGACGTACTGGCCCGAGCAGAGTCCGGACGAGCCGTTCTCGGGGTTCATCAACGGCATGCCGAAGTACGTGCTGTCCACCACGCTGACCAACCCGACGTGGCAGAACACCACAGTCATCTCCGACGACGTGGCCGCCGGGGTGCAGGCGGTCAAGGACGGTACGAGCGGGGTCGTCGCGATGTCCGGCAGCGCCACGACGGCGCGCTGGCTGCTCGCCCACGGACTGCTGGACGAGCTGAACCTGCTGGTGCACCCGATCGCCGTCGGGGCCGGCCAGCGACTGTTCGAGGACACGACGACGTACCCGCTCCGGCTGCTGTCCAGCCGGGCGCTCGACACCGGCGTGCTGCACCTGCGCTACGCGCCGGCCGCGTAGACACGGCGGCGGGCTACGAGGTGTGGTGCACGTCCTGCAGCCCGAAGACCGGCGTCGGGATGTCTTCGCAGCGGGCCTTGAGCTGTAGGGCGAGGTACAGCGAGTAGTGCCGCGACTGGTGCAGGTTGCCGCCGTGGAACCACAGCGCCTCCTGCTGGGTGGGCTTCCACATGTTGCGCTGCTCGCCCTCCCACGGCCCGGGATCCTTGGTCGTGTCCGAGCCCAGGCCCCAGACCTTTCCGACTTTGTCGGCGACCTCCTGCGAGATCAGGTCCGCTGCCCAGCCGTTCAACGAGCCGTACCCGGTGGCGTACACGACCAGATCGGCCGGAAGTTCGGTGCCGTCGGTGAGTACGACGGAGTCGGCGGTCAGCTTCTCGACGGTTCCCGGCGCCAGGTTGATGGACCCGTTGGCCACCAACTCCGAGGCGCCGACGTCGATGTAGTAACCGGACCCGCGACGCAGGTACTTCATGAACAGCCCGGAGTCGTCGTCGCCGTAGTCGAGCTGGAAACCGGCCGACTCCAACCGGCTGTAGAAATCGGCGTCCCGTTCCCGGATCGCGTTGTACACCGGGATCTGGAACTCGTGCAGGATCCGGTACGGCAGGGACGCGAACGTCATGTCGGCCTTGTTCGTGGTCATCCCGGACTCCACCGCGCGTTCGGAGTAGAGATCGCCGAGTCCGAGGTCCATCAGCGAGTCCGACCTGACGATGTGCGTAGACGATCGCTGCACCATCGTGACGTCCGCGCCGGCCTCCCAGAGTGCAGCGCAGATGTCGTGGGCGGAGTTGTTGGAGCCGATGACGACGGCCTTCTTGCCCGCGTACGCGTCGGGACCCGGGTGCTGCGAGGAGTGGTGCTGGTCGCCGGTGAAGTCCTCCATGCCCGGGATCGAGGGCATATTCGCCTTGCCGGACATGCCGGTGGCCATCACCAATTGCTGTGGGCGCAAGGTGATGTCGGCACCGTCGCGCTCGACGACGACGATCCACTCCCCGGAGTCCTCGTCGTACTTCGCGCTCTTGCACTCGGTCGAGCTCCAGTACGTGAGCTCCATGACCTTGGTGTACATCTCGAGCCAGTCGCCGATCTTGTCCTTCGGCGAGAAGACCGGCCAGTTCTTGGGGAAGTCGATGTAGGGCAGGTGGTCGTACCAAACGGGGTCGTGCAGGCACAGCGACTTGTAGCGCTTACGCCACGAATCCCCGGGCCGTTCATTGCGTTCGATGATGATCGTGGGTACGTCTAGTTGGCGAAGCCTGGCGCCCAACGCGATTCCGCCCTGCCCACCGCCGACGATGACCACATACGGCTGTGTGGCGTGGCCGAGCTCGGCGGCCTCCTTCTCGCGCTTTTCCAGCCAGGTCTGGCGGTTCTTGTCGGCCCCGTGCTCGGCGCCCATCGGCCGGCGATCGCGTTGCGGCTCTTCGTGGCCCTTGAGTTCGTCCAGGGTCGTGAGCAAGGTCCACGCCTTGTCGCCTTTGAGCCGGAGGTGACCGCGTCCGCGGCCGACCTCGGTCTCGAACTCGATCCAGGCTTCGGTCATCTCCGGCGTACCGGTCGGTTCCTCGCTGGCGGCGAAACCACGCGGTACGACGTGGGCCAGGGTTGCCGTGAGCATGTCCCGTACGCCGTCCGGTCCCTCGACCGTCTTGATGTTCCAGGTGAAGGCGACCAGATCTCGCCAGTAGCTGTCCTCGTCGAACATCGAGGCTGCTAACTCGGCGTCCCCGGCGGTCAGGGCCGCTTCGAAGTCGGTCAGCCAGGCTTGAATGCGGCGGGCCGGGGTGCTGGCGGCTTGGGTCTCTGCGTCGGGAGTGGGGCGTTCGAGGGTCTGGGTCATCGCTGTGCGCTCCTCTGGGCTGAGGTCGGTCCGACGATTATGCGCAGAACCGCGCGCTCTGCGGACCCCCCGGCACCGCTGCGGGCAAGGGTTAGAGCTGGGCGATCGCGGCCAGCCGGGCCCGGAGGATCCGTACGGTGGCATCCGCGCTGCGCGGACCGGGGACGAGCCGCATCAACGCCGCGTAGACGTCCGCGTGCCCTTCTCCCGTTTGCCGGGACCGCTCTGACACCGCCGCGGCCAATCCTCGGCGCACCAGCATCGGGTCGACCAGGCCGTCGGTTGCTGTGGCTGCGGCCTTCTTCGGGGCGAGTGGATCCCCGTCGATCGTAAGCCGCCGCGATGCTTTGGCCACTCGGCGAGCCCGCTCGTCCCGGGAGCGCAGCAGGGTGGCCTCCTGGTCGGCGGTGAGCAGACCGGGCAGGCCGAGGAAGTCGGCGTCGTCCTCGCTGAGCCCCGGCGTGCCGGTATGCGCGGCACCGCTGGCCAGCAGGTGCGCGAACTCCGCCGTCGCCTCCAGCGCGGTGAAGGCGCCGGTGGGCTCCAGCCGGTCAGCCCGCTCCTCGAAGTCGGCGATGTCCTCCACGGTTGACTTCTTCGGGGCGAGGACGTGGTCACTCTCCTCCTCGAGCTTGGCGGCCAGGGCCAGCAGATTGCGTACGGCCGGGAGGAAGATCGTCGCAGTCTCGCCACGCCTTCGGGAACGTACGAACCGGCCGACCGCGTGGGCGAAAAACATTGGCGTGCAAGCATTTGTGGCGTAGACGCCGACCGCCAGCCGTGGGATGTCGACGCCCTCGGGGACCTGCCGCACCGCGACCAGGAATCGCTGATCGGGGTCCTCGGTGAACGCCTCGATCCGCTTGCAGGAGTCCGGCTCGTCGGAGAGCACGAGGATCGGCTTGGTCCCGGTGAGCCGGAGCAGGACGTCGGCGTACGCGCGGGCGTGCTCCTGATTCGAGGCGAGCACCAAGCCGCCGGCGTCGGGCATCCGGCCGGACCGGAGTTCGTCGAGTCGATGGTCGGCGGCGGCTAGGACGTGTGGGATCCAGCCGCCCTCCGGGCTCAGCGCCGTACGCCACGCCGCTTGCTCGGTGATCCGGGACAGGTCGTGGTCGCCGAGCGTTGCTTCGAGGACGGCACCCGCGGAGTTCTCCCAGCGGGTGACACCGGAATAGGCCGCGAAAAGCACCGGTCGTATGACCCCTTCGGCAAGGGCATCCTTGTACGCGTAGGTGAAGTCGGCGATCGACACCTCCGCACCGTCGTCCGCTGCGTCATAGCGGATGTGCGGGATCCGAGCCTGGTCGCTGCGGAACGGTGTACCGGTGATGGACAGCCGCCGCCGGGCCGGTTCGAAGGCATCGACGGCCGCGGTGCCCCAGGACAGGGCATCCCCGGCGTGGTGAACCTCGTCGAAGATGACCAGGGTCGAGCGGGCGTTGGTCCGGGCGCGGTGCAGGGCGGGCTGGGCAGCTACCTGCGCGTAGGTGACGACGGCCCCGTGGGCGTCGGGCGGCAACCGTTCCCCGTGGGGTACGGCGTCGAGGCGGAAGTTGGCGCGTACGGCGGCGGTTCGCCACTGACTGCGCAGATGGTCGGTCGGGGTGACGACGACAATTCGGCGGATCACCCCCGCGTCCCACAGCTGGCGGGCGGTGGCCAGGGCATAGGTCGTCTTGCCGGCACCTGGGGTTGCGGTCACCAGCCAGTCGCGGTTTGACCTCGAGATAGGCCTGCATCGCAGCTCGCTGCCAGGAACGCAGCGCAGGCAGTGACACAGCGACCAACCTTAAGT